>JAYTGA010000220.1:0-48655 GCA_043733905.1 Segetibacter sp. | reverse complement strand
ATCTTACCGCCTTTTTTTATTTCTATCTTCAATCCTTAATTTATTTTTTTACAGCAATTAGTTATCCACCATACTTGCTTTTAAAAAACTACCGGAGTAATGAGTATTTAACACCTGAGGAAAAATGCAAAAACCTTTAAAAGATTGAGCTATTGTTGTTTGAAAAAACTTCTGCCTGCTTAACTATTTTATTCACTCTTTAAGTGCGAAAAGGAAACCTAAAATTCATCAATAATTTCTACCATAGCCTTAGCAAACGGACTTTTGTTTAACTGCATTTGCAAAACTCTTCTAAAGTTGTTCAGTTCTCTTTGCTCAATTACTTCCTGCATTTTAGTTCTTCCATAAAAACCATTGTGTAAGATCATTTCAATGGCATCATCAATACCTGTCAGGGTGCTAGGCATGTCATATAAAACCGCAAGCGGTGCATTTTTAGCGTCTAACTGAAACCATGCGGGATGCTTTCTAAATTTCGTTTTCATTGCATTTTCAACAAACTCATGTCTCTTATAAAACTGTCCTGCTCTTTCTCTAATCATTCCTTCAAGATTTTCAGGAATGACAACTTTTAGTTTGAATTCGGTATAATTAATTCCATCAAAGGTTAACACATCAGCTTCCTGGGCACTTTCAACCAGTCCTTTCACAAAATTTTTATAATAGCCAAACGCAAGTGCCGTAGTAGGGTAGAGACTCAAGTGACCAAATTTGTAATGTTCTTCTATTTTACCGGCATATTCGTAACAGGCATTTTTTATAGAATCATCCTCATTTTTGTCAAACCGGGGCATGTAAATTCCATTAAAATCTGATGGAAGTTTGATGCCCTCTTCAACAAGTAAAAATGATTTGTCTTTTCCCAACGCCCCAAGAAACAAAGCCATCTCTAAAATAACATTATCCCGTGGTTCAATTTCAATCTTATCGTTTGTAAGTGTTAAATCATCTGCGGTAGCAACAAAAACACCAAAATCGAAAAAAGAAACCATTCCAAGCAGGTTGTCAAATGTGCTTTTGTTCAGTTCCCAAACGTTTGGATCCTGCCACAAATAGCAATCGCATTTGCCTGATAAATGCGACTTTACTTTTTCAGCTATTGCATAGCCAGCTTTGGAAGAGCCAATAAAAATTTTAGGCTTTAGATCTGTCAAGATAAAGATTTTGAAGCCTAAATTTATACATTTAATGAATTCCGTTTATGGCAATTCGATTTAAATTTCTTTTGAAAAGACTTCTTTCAAATCTTTAATCCTCTTTCCATTTCCACCCCTGGAATTTCTAAAACAAGCCCTTCGCCATAGGCGGTGGCAGGTGTTTGATAACCGGGTTTAAAACTTGACTGATGAAGTATTTTTTGTGCAATGATCAGGCAACTATGGGCGGTCAGTGTGTATGCATCAGGACCGCACAATCGTGTAGAAACGGATTGGTTCATGGCATTGGCAGCTTTTCCCCAAACCATTGTGGTTGCTGCATTTCTTTGCTCGTCATTTAGACCCGGCGGTTTGTTCTTTATCTTTTTTCTTAAAAAATTTCTCACCCATTCTTTTCTTAATAGCCAATTGAAAGCACCTTGAAATTTCAGCAAAATGTAAGCGGCTTTTGGTACTGCCGTATAAGTTTCAATATTGGGAATGCCGGTTGAAAAATAAGCAGTAAAAATATCGCCCCAGGGAATGGTCATGGTAAACAATCTTTGTTCTCCTTTTCCGGAAAAAAAACTGACCCACATTCCTTTGTGGCCTATTGGTTTTGACACCAGTTTTCCATTAAGTCTTACTGCCCCGGCCTCACCCAGTTTGGCAACTGTGGTCATGGCAGTTCCGTGCGAAATGCTTCCGCCCGGCGTTGCAAAAGCAATCTGCAAATGTGTTGCATCGGGCAGGCGGTTTCGCAGGTGCATGGCCAGGCAATCAGTCGGAACAACATCGAACCCTGCACCGGGCAAAAGCATGACTCCTGCTGCTTTTGCAGCCTCATCATAATGCAGCAGCGTGTCAAAGACAACAGCATCGCCGTTCAGGTCTATGTAGTGCGTGCCGGTTTTTATACAGGCCTCCACCATTTGTTTTGCTGTGTAGTCATATGGCCCGGCGGCATGAATGACCAATGCCACAGTTTGCAATGCTTCAATAACTGCTGATTCATTGTTTAAATCAAAAATGACATATTCCAGTTCCAGCTTTTTTGCTAAAGAAATTAAAGCCTTTTCACTCCTTCCTGCAAGCAAAGGTGTCAGGTAATAAGCACTGGCGAATTGTGCTATTAACTGCCCTGTGTATCCATTAGCTCCGTACAATAAAACCTGGTTGTTTTTCATGTAAAATGTGATAAAACTTTTTGACTAAAAACTCTTTATTAAAAAATTCTTTAGCATCCTTCAAACGTTTAATGACTAAAAAAAACTAACTTACATTACTCAGAAAAAAAGAGAATACAGTATAAAGCTATCTCTTTGTTTCAATTTTTTTGCCAACGATCTTGCCAGCTTTTTTTTATTTATTATCAAATACAGTCTTACTGTATTTGTTGTTTTTGTAAATTCGTTTTATATGCCAGAAGAAGTAATGATCACGACACCGGTCGTACCTAAATACAATTTGACGGAAGAGCAGGAGAAAAACCAAATACTAAGGCACTATCGGGCATTGCTACGGGTGCTGAGGCCTAAGCTTAAAAAAGGCGACAAGGAGTTGGTAAGACGTGCCTTTGAAATAGCTGCTGATGCACACAAAACCATGCGGCGCAAAAGCGGGGAGCCTTACATTATTCATCCATTGGCCGTAGCCATGATCTGTGTGGAAGAAATAGGTCTGGGAATCAGAAGTACTATCTGCGCTATGCTTCATGATACAGTGGAAGACACCGACATTACACTGGAAGATGTGGAGAGGGAATTTGGTGCTGAAATAGCCCGGATTGTAGATGGGCTTACAAAAATCAGCACTGTCATAGACACCAACAGAAGCCAGCAGGCAGAAAATTTCAAGAAGATATTATTTACCCTGACAGATGACCCAAGGGTGATCCTTATTAAGCTGGCCGACCGCCTGCACAACATGCGCACACTCGACAGCATGAAGAGGGAAAAGCAATTAAAAATTTCAAGCGAAACGGTTTGGGTATATGCGCCACTTGCCCACCGCATGGGCTTGTACAGCATTAAAACAGAGCTGGAAGATTTGTCCATGAAATACATGGAACCTGATACTTACAAAGAAATAGCCAAAAAACTTTCAGAAACAAAAAGAGAACGCTCCAGGTACATTAATGAGTTTATTAAACCCATTAAGGACAAGCTGACAAGCGGTGATTTCAGCTTTGAGATTTATGGCCGGCCAAAAAGCATTCACTCCATTTGGAACAAGATAAAAAAGAAAGGAGTTGCTTTTGAAGAAGTCTATGATTTGTTTGCCATCAGGGTCATACTTGACTCGCCGCCTTCACGGGAAAAGGAAGATTGCTGGAAAGTTTATTCCATCATTACTGACGCTTACACCCCATCGCAAGAAAGGTTAAGAGACTGGTTAAGCAATCCAAAAAGCAATGGCTATGAAGCCCTGCACACCACCGTGATGGGGCCACAGGGCAGATGGGTAGAAGTGCAGATAAGAACCAAGCGAATGAATGAGATAGCCGAGAAAGGACTGGCGGCGCATTATAAATATAAAGAGGAGTCGGGGGAAGAAGACCGTTTTGATAAATGGTTTGGACAAATCCGTGAAGTGTTAGCCAACCAGGACACTGATACGGTTGATTTTTTGCAGGATTTTAAAACAAGTTTTCTTGCTGAGGAAATTTATGTCTATACACCAAAAGGCGATGTGAAAATGTTGCCTGTAGGAAGCACTGCGCTTGACTTTGCATTCAGCATTCACAGTGCTGTTGGCTCCAGATGTATTGGTGCCAAAGTGAACCACAAACTCATGCCCATCAGCCACAAATTGCGAAGTGGAGACCAGGTAGAAATCATTACCAGCAGCAAGCAAAAACCTACTGAGGACTGGCTAAAATTTGTGATCACAACTAAGGCCAAAACAAAAATAAAAGATGCACTAAAAGAAGTGAAGCGTGGTGTGGCTGAAGAAGGAAAGTACATTATGCAACGTAAAGTTGAAGGCTTAGGTGCATCGTTTTCGCAAGGCAATATTGAGACGGTTGTCAACTTCTATAAATTCAGTTCGCAACTTGATTTTTTTTACCAGGTAGCCATCAAATCACTTGACCTGAAAGAGCTAAAAGAGTTTTCCGTTTTAGGTGACAAGCTGGAGCCACCCAAGCCACCAAAACCAGTTGAAGCTATAGTGGAATCGCTCACCGTTCCTGTGCCTAACTACTCTAAAAAAGATACTGAACTGATCATATTTGGCGAAAGCAGTGACAAGATCATGTATAACCTGGCAAAGTGCTGCAACCCCATACCCGGCGATAATGTGTTTGGGTTTGTGACCATTGGCAAAGGAATGACCATTCACAGAACCAACTGCACCAATGCACCTGCTATGCTGGCTAACTACGGCCACCGGATTGTAAAAACCAAGTGGGCAAAAAACAAAGAGATCAGCTTCCTGACCGGTTTGAAAATAATAGGAATGGATGACGTAGGTGTTGTCAATAAAATCACCAACATCATTTCCGGTGACCTGAAAATAAATATTGCCGCCATGACCATTGAATCAAAAGAAGGTTTATTTGAAGGAACTATCAAAGTATTTGTGCACGACAAGGAGGAACTGGAGGAATTGGTCATACGGATCAAACAGTTAAATGGAATTCACACAGTTGACAGATTTGATACGGAATAGACGCTTTTTAGCAGTCTTATTTTATTTTAATTGTATGAGCCGGGGCTTAAATTTACGTTATTTTAAAAAAAATATTTTTCCTCTATCATTATTTTAATATTATTGCAAACTTTCGTTTAGGATAATAGAAATTTTTATGAGTAAAAAGCAATTGTTCACTTTAGAATACCCGGTCAGATCTTCGCCTACTATTTTGTTTGAATTTTTATCAACCCCTGCCGGTCTGGGAGAATGGTTTGCAGACAAGGTGGATGAAAGTAAGGAACATGTATTTAGTTTTTTTTGGAAAGACAGCACTCAAAAAGCACAGTTGGTAGACTTGCAGCATGACAAATTTGTCCGCTTTCATTGGCTGGAATCACCTAAGGAAGAGTATTTTGAATTTGAAATTCAGAAATCAGAAGTCACCAATCAAACCATTCTTGTGATTAAAGATTTTGCAGAAAAAAAAGAAATCAAAGACCAAACCCAATTGTGGGAATACCAGATAAAAGATCTTTTTCACCGAATTGGTGCCTGATTAGTAAGAGCCTCTATCAGCATTTTAAAATTCGTCTCAAAAAATTGATAAGAATGATCCCACTGAGTAAGTGGGATTTTTTTTGCCAGTTTTATAAATGGCCTTTCGGCAAATAAATACTCCTTTCTTTTTTGAAGAAATGAGTAATTATCTTCTTCAAAGTGATGCTGCCATTGGGTTTCAGCACAACTGATGTACCAGCCATCAAATAGATTTTCTTCAATGTTTTTTGATAAAGCAGCAGCATATTGTTCTTGGTAAATGCCTGACAAATGCAGGGTGATGCTGAAGAAATTTCCCCACCAGAAAAAACAACGGATGGCAAACACATCCTCTTTGCCAAATAATCTTGGGAAATCAAGAATAACATAAGGCAGTACATTGTAGTTTTCGCCTTTCGAAATTTTGGCAGTTGAAGAAGGCAATTGTGGAAGCGCATTTTCAATATGAACGTTGTATTCAACTGCAAGTTTGCCAAACAATTCGTACACTTTCGCCACAACGATTTGTTTTGTCAGCATGAATTGCACGTTATTGACAACCGCCATTTCATGATCTGTCAATGAAAAAAATTTGGGCGAAACGGGTTCCATAAAATGTGTTTGTTAATAAAAAGGGTTCCTTTATCATTGGTAGTGCTTCCCTAAGCTAAAACCTTAGTTTTGCTGCCACCATAAGTGTAAACATATTTGCAAAGTGATTAAAAAACTGGACAAACTCATTATAAAAGCTTTCGTAGGCCCATTCTTTGCTACATTTTTCATCGCCTTGTTTGTGCTGATCATGCAGTTTTTCTGGCTGTATATAGATGATCTTGTGGGTAAAGGTTTGGATCTCGGCACGCTTGGTCACCTGACAGGGCTGGTGGCTGTCAATTGGGTTCCCCTGGCTTTGCCGCTGGCTTTGCTTCTGTCGTCCATTATGACTTTTGGCAACCTCGGCGAAAGTTTTGAATTAGTCGCTATCAAATCGGCAGGCATTCCATTGTTGCGTTTTATGCAGCCCTTGTTTTTCGTAACACTTTTTATAGCCGGCGTGTCATTTTTATTTGCAAACTACATTATGCCTGTGGCAGCACTGAAGCTGAATACACTCAAATATGACATCATTGTCGCCAAGCCTGCATTTGACATTAAAGAAGGAATTTTTTACGACAAAATAGAAGGCTTTGTTATTAAGATAGGGCAAAAATCAAAAGATGGAAATACGATTAAGAATGTGATTATTTACGAAAAAAGTTATGGCCTGCAAGACAATACAATTGTAGCCGAGAGCGGCATTATGAAAATAGCGCAAGGCAACAAACTGGAGTTTGACCTTAAAAACGGGTGGCGATACCAGGAGCGGGGACCACGCATTTCCACTAATACCGAATACATCAGGCTTGGTTTTAAAGAGTATAAGAAAATGCTTGACCTCAGCAGTTTTCACCTCAACAAAACATCGGACAGTGCCATGAAGGATAGCTACAAAATGCTCAGTCTCCGGCAATTGGGCAAAACCATTGATTCACTAAAAAACTCTGAGGAGTATTATTTTACAAGGTCTAAAAATGAACTTTCAACTTACTTAAATTTTATAAGGTATAAAGACACCGGCCTCGTAATCGTTTCTGCAAACAAAGTCGCATCAGTCAAAAATATTCGACAGATCATTCCTGATTCTGCCATCGAACTTTGTCAACAAAGAGCATTAAGCCAGGTCACGGCAGTCAAATCAAACATTGAACAATTAGCCAAAGACTACGAAGACAAGCAACATGAAATTATTTCCAACCAGGTAGAATGGCATCGCAAGTTCACGCTGTCGGTTGCCTGCATTGTCCTGTTCCTGATTGGCGCACCGCTTGGTTCCATTATCAGAAAAGGTGGACTTGGCACGCCGCTGGTGTTTGCTGTTATCTTTTTTGTCTTCTTCCATTTGCTCAATACATTCGGCGAAAAATTTGTGAAAGGCGGTGTATTGCCTGCCTGGCAGGGCATGTGGTTGGCGAGTTGCATCCTCATTCCCGTGGGCATTTTTCTAACCTACAAAGCCATGAAAGATTCACAGCTTTTCAACCAGGAATACTATTATCGCACATTTAAACGGCTGCGAATTATTTGGTCTAACTTTAGGGTAGCAAAAACAATTCACTAACTTTTTTTTTATGGAAAACAAATCATTTTCAAGACGGAATTTCATTCAGCAATCCGGCAAAGCAGGTGTTGCTGTGGGACTTGCCTCCACCGTCATTCCATCTCTGCTGTCGATCAGTAGTGCAAAAGCTGGTACATTGCAAATGCCCGCTGAAATGCCCTACGCACAGCAACCCCTTCCTTACGACTACAAAGCACTGAAGCCTGTTATAGATGCGCAGACAATGGAGATTCACTATACAAAACATGCGGCAACCTACGCCAAAAACCTGGCCGAAGCTACAGTTGCAGAAGGCGTGATTACGAGCAATACAAGCCTCGAAACTTTGCTGTCCGGTATTTCTAAATATTCACTGAAAATGCGAAACAATGCAGGTGGACATTATAACCACGAATTGTTTTGGAAGTGCATGGCACCACAACATTCAAGCAAAGCAGAAGGAGCTTTCCTGGATGCAATTACAAAAGACTTTGGTTCTTACGAAGCATTCACCACCCAATTTGCCGATGCAGGAAAAAACCGCTTTGGAAGTGGGTGGGCATGGCTGATAGTTGACCGTGATAAGAAACTCAAAATTGGCTCTACGCCAAATCAGGATAATCCGCTGATGAATGTTGACGGCATGGATCTGAAAGGAACCCCTTTGCTCGGCCTTGATGTGTGGGAACATGCCTACTACCTGAAGTATCAAAACAAAAGAGCCGACTACATTGCCAACTGGTGGAATGTGGTAAACTGGAAATATATGGGCGAAAGATACAAGGCAAGCATTTAGCAGAATCATTTTCTATTGAACGTCTCTATAAAAAAATGATGCTTTGCAAACAGCCCGCTACAACCTAAAAGTGCAGAAATGGATCACGGGTTTGTCTTTTGTTCTTTTTGCCGCAAAAATCATTGCATATTACGCTACCGGGTCTGTAGCAATATTGACCGATGCGCTGGAAAGCATTGTAAATGTGGTGGCTGGTGTCATTGGTGTTTACAGCCTATATATTGCTGCCAAACCCAAAGATGAGGAGCACCCATACGGGCATGGAAAGGCTGAATTTGTTTCAGCCGCTATAGAGGGTACTATGATCATGGGAGCGGGGGCTTTTATTCTTTATGAAACCATAAAAAAATTACTTTCGCCGGAGCCGATCTCACAGTTGAATATAGGGCTGGTGTTGATTTCTGCAACAGCCGTTCTTAATTACATTGCAGGAAGCATTTGTCTCTCCATTGGCAAAAAAAACAATTCGGCGGCATTGCAGGCAAGTGGCCGCCATTTGAAGACAGACACCTGGTCAACATTGGCAATAGTGGCTGGTTTGATCATTATCATTTTTACAAAATTATACTGGATAGATAAGGCTGTGGGTCTGCTGATGGCAGTTTACATCATGTACAACGGGTACAAGATAATCAGGGAGTCGCTGGCGGGCATTATGGACGAGCAGGATAAAAAACTGCTACAGGAAATAGTGAATGTACTAAACGAAAACCGCCACCTGAACTGGATAGACCTACACAACTTCAGGATCATAAAATATGGCAGTCACCTGCACATTGACTGTCACCTGACGGTGCCCTGGTATCTGAATGTGAATGAGGCACAAAGTGAAATTGACACACTCATCCAACTTATAACATCAAGGTTTGGAAATTTGATTGAATTTTTTGTTCACACAGATGGATGCAGACCATTTAGCTGCAGTCTTTGCGATAAACTGGATTGCCCGGTCCGGGTTCATCCTTTTGAACATAAAGTGGAATGGACGCTGGACAATTTATTGCGAAATCAAATGCACAGCTTGAAACGTGACCCCCTATAATTGGCTCAGCCTCTGTATATTCCAAAAAGTATGAAATCTACAAAGGCTGATTAGATGGCTCGAAGCACAATCGTATGCCAAATGTAACGACGAATCATTTCCATTTATTGCTTTGCAGAATAAGTTTTTTTGCCAAAAAGTTTTATTAACGTTTTGAATAGTTTGCTACAAGTAATTCTTAGAATAAAAAAGCCGCTCCTTTTTTCACGAAGAGCGGCAGAATATTAAAAACTGTCAATTATTTTATGACATAATTTGTCAAATAACGATTGGAAATAAATCTAAAATAACTGGCTCCAAAAACATTTACATTGATGTTATAATTTTCCTGGATTAAGCCAACTCCTTTTGAGTAATAAGAATCGCGGCCACCTATAGCCAAATGCTGTACTCCCAAAAGAGGTACAGTCACTGCCACACTAATATCCATCCTTATTTTAATGACATCTGTATAATTTTTCCCTTCTACTGTCTTGCTTGAGCCAACCTCTGCTATACTGTAGGTAACGGTTGGAGTATAAGGGCCGGCTATCGGTGCTCCGGGAATAGAATCAATAGCAGGTAAATTAATCACCCAGGAATCATTTACATTGCCATTATCTTTCAGGTACAATTCGTCATATTTTCCAATGAGTGGTAGTGTGGTAAAATGATAATAGCTATTTCCTGATTTAGAATAATAATCAAGAGAACCTGTGCTATCATTCAATTTGAAAATGCGATACGATTTTGTGTTTCCACTAAACGTAGTATCCCTTCCGGTACTTGTCATTGTATAGGTTGCTGTAGTTGCACCTGCACTGTCGGTCACTTTGTAATCAAATGAACTACCACTCGTCATGGGAGCATAATCAGTTGTCACCGTAGGTGTAGGAGTTGCATCATCTTTTTTACATTGAGTAAAAATTAAAACAGTGGCAGCAAGAAAGGCAGATAGAATTCTCATTTTCATAGTGTGTGAAGTTTGTTTTTTTAAAAATATTGGTTAAAGATAAAATTATAATGAGCAATTGTGAAAACTTGCAAATTTATTAACAATATTGAAATAAAAGAACTACCTATATTATTGAATATGGTAAGCGGTTATTTTTTCCAGGGAATGAAACTCGCTGATGCCATAAGGTGTATTGTCCGGCACATCTAAGCTACTCTGAATAAGACCAACGCCTAAAGAATAATAAAAATCGCCGGTAGCTACGGCAGCGAGCTGGGCCGGAGGAGTTAGTGTGCTGTCGTTATAAGCAGATACATCGGCAAGGCGGACATGGATGACATTAGTGTACAGGGTGCCATTCACAGTCACAGAATTTGCTTTGGCAATTAGTTTATAAGTTGCTATCCCCACATACTCTGGTGGTAAACCAAGTACGTTCGTTATTTTTAAAATGCTGGTCCAGGTGGTGTTTACAGCGGCATTTGCTTTTAAATAATTGTCTTCAAAAACAGGAAAGCCAGGTAGGGAAGAAAAAGATGACACCTGGTAATAATTGCTGTCGATCCGGGTACGGTAGCGTGTCTTGCCGTCGGAACCAGTGAATTTTGTATAGCTTCTCCCATTGACTACACTATCGCCGGTGGTAGCAGTCAACATGTAATCAGTAGTGTCTGTATTGACGATAGAATGATAACTGAATGTGCTGCCGGCACTAACGGGCAAATAAGTTTTGGCGGTCGGAACGGTGTCTTTAATGACCGGGGTAGTGCCGTTGTCTTTTTTGCATTGGGGAAATAAAATGACAGTGGCAGCAAGAATGCATATCGCAATGAAACTTTTATATTTAAAAACCTGAACCATGAGGATAAAATTATAGAAAAAAACGGGAAGGGTTTAAAAAAATCTAGGTTTTGTCATGCTCAATATAAAATAGATAGCAGGGATCATTTTGCGAAGCACAATCTAATAAAACTTTTGTTTGCAAAAACCGAACTGAAGTTGACTAAAACCAAACGGTACTGGAGCGAACTGAAGTTCTCACCAAATGAACTTATCCAATTTAGAGCGCAACTTTTATTAAAATAAGACTTATCCCCGCCTTGCCGAGTTGGTTATGAGTGGCTTAAAGATCCAAAACACTGCAAATCTTAATTTGATTTTAAATGTTGAAAACTATTTTTTCATTTTTAAATCATTATAGGAAAAATCCCTCGTAGATTTACGTTATAATTTACCTAAATTTCCTTTTTCTTTTCATAAACTAACCTGCATACTTTATGACACTCGTAAAGTTTATTAAACATCATTTTGCCTTACAGGCATTTTTGATTTTTCTTTGTTTCTTCACTTCTTTTTCTGCACACTCCACTGTCAATGTATCGGGCAACCAGAGCGGCATTTGGACAAAGGCAAACAGCCCTTACATTATGACTGGTACTGTGACCGTAGCTACCGGACACTCACTCATTATTCAGCCGGGGGTTACTGTCATTTTTGCCAATTATAGCGTTGATCTAATTGTCAACGGCACACTCACAGCCATTGGCACAGCAGCAGACAGCATCCGGTTAAAGGGTCAATACTATGCCCCATACAATACTTATTATGGAGGTTCCATTTATCTCAATACCAATACAATTAACCTGAGTTACATTCGGTCGGATAGTCTTGGATATAGTAACAATGCAATCCTGATTGCAGACAATACAACGCCTGTTCTCACCAATTCAACCATCAAAAACGACAACCGCAACCTCGATATTTATACATGGATAGGAGGTGGTAAAAACTTTGTGAACGTAAGTGGCATTGTCTATGTAAAGTCGCTCACCTATGGCACCGATGCAACAATTGTAAAGATGGGTGCAGGTGGTTACTATTATTTTTTAGGAGGTGTCACTTTCAATGCAGGTACAAAGCTCACCATCAAGCCCGGCGCATCCATCCTCTTTCAACACTATGGTGTGGACCTTGTTGTCAACGGGAAATTAGATGCACAAGGCACAGTGTCGGATTCTATCCGTTTCAGGGGGCAATATTATCCGCCTTACAATACTTACTATGGAGGCTCTGTTTATGTAAACGGCGACAGCTCAGTCGTCAACTATCTCTCTGTTGACAGCATGGGTTACTACACATCCTCTGTCATTGTAGCCGACGGAATGACGCCTTCCATCACCAATACCTCCGTCAAACACACCAATACCAACGATATTTACACCTGGATAGGCGGGGCTAAAAATTTCCTCAACCTCAATGCCACTATTTTAATCAAAAGCCAGGCGGTCGGTTCAGATGCCACTATTCCCAAAATCGGGGGCAATAGTTACTATGTCTTCAATGGTGGAGTGACCATGAATGCAGGCACACGCCTCACCATTAAGCCCGGTGTCAGACTTGTATTTCCTTACATGAATACCTCTCTTGCTCTCAATGGGATCTTAGATGCACAAGGCACAGCAGCAGATTCTATCAGGTTCATCGGACGATACAACACCTCCAATGGCAATTCAGATCATGGCGGTTATATTGCTCTTTACAAAGACAGCTCCATTATTAATTATGCAGTCATTGACAGCATGGGCGACAGCTATTATAATACCACGACCATTGTCATGGCTTCCAACTCCACCATCAGCAACACCGTCATTAAAAATAGTGAAACATCTGGCATTGTTGTGTCTGATGGCATGAGGCCTGTTATCAGCAATACCATTGTCAAAAACAGCAATGGATATGATTACTACTCATGGCCGGGCGGTTTCAGTGGTTTATCTGCTTTCACGGGAAATGTCTATGTAAAAGCAGGAAACGTTAATGTCAATTCAACTTTTCCAAAGTACAACGCAACCAATACTTTTTACAACCTCCTCGGCACTGTCACCATAGATGCACCAGCTAAATTAACCATTCAGCCGGGTGTCACTATTAGTTTCCCTTACATGTACACCAGCCTGGTTGCAAACGGAATTTTGCTGGCACAGGGCACGACCACAGATTCCATCCGTTTCATTGGAAAATACAATACTTCAAACGGCAGTTCGGATCATGGTGGCATCATTGCTCTCAACAAAGACAGTTCCATCATTGATTATGCTGTCATAGACAGCATGGGGGACACTTACTACTTCACATCCGCAGTTGCTCTTGCTTCCAATTCCACCATCAATCACACCACCATCAAAAACACCGAATCTTCGGGTATCATTATTTCAGACGGCATCAGACCGGTCATTAGTAACACGGTGGTCAAAAACAGCAGCAGCACATACGACTTATATACATGGATAGGAGGGGTGAACAATTTAAGTTCATTTACGGGAAATGTCAATATTAAAAGTGGCAACCTGGGTATTACTTCTACTTTGCCAAAATACAATACAAGCGGCGTTTATTACAACTTGCTTGGCGGCATTACAGTAGATGCCCCCGGCAAACTGATTGTGAAACCAGGTGTGACAATTGGACTCCCCTACATGTACACAAGTCTTGTGGTCAACGGACTCTTAGATGCACAGGGAACAGTGTCTGATTCCATCCGATTCACTGGAAAATACAATGCTTCCAATTCCAATTCAAACTATGGCGGCAATGTTTCGCTCAATAAAGACAGCTCCATCATCAACTATCTTGTAATTGACAGCATGGGGGACACCTATTACAGCACTTCTGCTTTAGCTATTAATGCTTATGCAACTGTCAATAATTCGGTCATAAAAAATACCGAAAGCTCTGGCATTTACATAGGCGATGGTCTGCGACCTGTCATCAGCAATTCAGTCATCAAAAACAGTCTTTCATTAGATGTGTATAGTTGGATTGGCGGGTTAGATAAAACGAGCAACCTTACGGCCACTGTTCACATCAAAGCAAGCAGTCTTGGTGTTAATGCATTGTTGCCAAAGCTCACTGGAAGTGCTTCCTACTATAGGTTGCTTGGCAATGTTTACATCAACAATGGCAGCACCCTTACCATGCAGCCGGGGGTCAAAGTGTTGTTTCCCAATTTTTCCTATAGCCTCATTGTCAACGGCATTCTCAATGCACAGGGAACTGTTGCTGACTCTATTAAATTTTATGGCAAAAGTGCCTATGACTACAATGGAAACTCATCGCATGGAGGTGCTGTTTATTTCTATAAAGACAGTTCTGTCCTTGACTATGTAGGCATAGACAGCATGGGCGACAGCTACTATTATCCCGGTGCTGTAGTCATTGCAGACGATGTCATTACAGCTATTACCAACTCAACTATTACTCACAGCGAATCAAGTGATATCTACACATGGGTCGGTGCAGGTAAAAAGATGGACAATATAAAAGCTGTCATTGCACTCAGAAGTTACAGTATCAATGCAAACAATACCATTTACAAAGTCAAAGGCAGTTATTATAAAATGACCGGTGGCATTACGCTCAATGCAGGGTATACGCTCAATATTCAGCCCGGTGTTACCATTATTTCGCCTGCGGCAAATGTCAATTTTGCCTTCAATGGCATTCTAAAAGCCATCGGTTCCCCAACAGACAGTATTAAATTTAAAGGAACGAGGAACCTTGCGAACAGTACGCTGTATGGCGGGTCGTTCTACATCAATCACGATAGTTCTGTGTTGAAATATGTGGTTGCAGACAGCCTCGGCGATGCAAATGGAACCGGCGGCCTCGTGTTCTATGGAGGATGCCTTTTGCAATACTGCACAATTAAAAACTGTAAATATGCAGGTCTCTACATCAATTCGTCCAATGTAAATGCATCCTACACCGACATTACCAAAAACGAAAACGGCGCAATTGTTTACAACTGCAAACCTTCACTCAACAGTTGCAACATTTCCAGCAACACTAATTTTGGGATAAACGTTACCTACAAATCATTTAGCACAAATGCGCTGAACTCTTATTGGGGTACAGCTTCAGGACCATTCCATGGCACACTAAACCCGTCAGGTACCGGAAATCCGGTATCGGATAGTGTCAATTTCATTCCATTCAAAACAACGAAGGTCTTTCCTGTGCTGCCTTACATAGCTTCGTTCAGCCCCACTGCGGGTGCAACTGATACTGTTATTGTGATCAAAGGAATTCGGTTCACAGGCACTACTGCTGTCAGGTTTGGCGGCACCAGTGCCAAATCATTCACGGTTGTCAATGATAGTACCATTAACGCCGTTGTCAATGCAGGTGCATCAGGCCAGGTAAAAGTGACAAGATCGCAGGGGTCGGATTCTCTTGACGGATTTGTTTATTGTTCGGGTGTTGTCATTTCACAAGGCTTCAGTTTCACCACCAATTTTTCAGACATCAGTTTCACCAATATTTCAATCAACACCACTTCAACCTTTTGGGATTTTGGTGATGCAACATCAGGTGCCGATTTTAGCCCTGTGCATCACTATTCCAACCCCGGAACATATACCGCATGTCTCATTTCCGGGAATGCCTGTTCACACACAGCCGACACACTCTGCAAAGTGGTTCCCCTGGTAGGTATTGCCTTTGACGATGCCGACCGCGATGGCCTTTTTGACCCCACCGAAGCAGGATTGTATGGCACCAGCAATACCGTGTTTGATTCAAATAATGATGGATTGGCAGACGGCATCAACGTCTTTACAGGCTTCCTTGTTTTGTCTCCCGATACTGACGGCGATGGTATATCTAACCTGCAGGAAATGTTGAATGGTACCAACCCGCTTCTTTCCGATACTGATTTTGATGGCGTGCCTGACAACCTGGATGCTTATCCGCTTGATCGCTACAGATCTAAACTTCCGCCAGCAAATGCTGGAGATCACACCGCACCTGTTATTACTTTGACCGAACCTTTTTAAAATATTGAAATAGCTGTTTATGAAAACTCTACGTCACAATTACTCTTTCTTTTACGCACCAAAATGCAGTGCCCTGTTTTATCTGTGTTTGTTGTTTTATACAAATGTCAATTCGCAAAATGCAGAAAAATATCCGCTGGTTCTAACACCGGAGGTTTCTGTCAACAAAGAACTGCCCAATGATATTTTGCTTAATACGGAAGCCATGCCTGTCATCTTCTCAAAAACACCGACAGACGAAGAAATCTTTCGGGTTCATTTCTTTGAAGAACCATTGGTGCCTGCAAAAGGTGTCATGTCTTCTGAGGAAAATATAGCATTGGTTTATGCACTTGCAGCCTACTCACAACGCACCAGTCCAGATGATTTTTCTGCACTCAATCATTTTCTTTATCAATTTCCTAAAAGCCGCTGGCAAGGTTCGCTGCTGGCAGGCATGGGCATCGTCTATCGCCGTTCAGGCTATTTCAGCATGGCCATGGATGCCTGGGAAAAATCATGGTCTTTGCTAAAAAAAGAAACAGATGCAAAAACAAAAGTACTTGCCGACAGGGTCGTTTCAGAACTGCTAATGATTAACTCATGGGTAGGTCGTGTGGACAAAATGGAGAGTCTTGTAAAAGAACTTGACAACCGATTAATGGAAGGCCCTGCATCAGAAAGGGTATCAGCAGCCAGGTCTGCACTTTTGGTCATGAAAGCAAGACCAGGCATAGCTTACAAGTGCGGACCTTTTGCCGTGGAAATGGTTTCCCGCAAAGACACAGGAAAACTGATTTTCAACAAAATGATTTACGACATGCAGTCTCCTACGCAGGGGTTTGCATTATCCGAGCTTGTACCCATTGCCCGGGATCTGAAAATTAAATACCAGATGGCCTTTAGAAAACCTGGTGCACCAATCATACTAAAATCGGTCGTTCATTGGAAACTAAATCACTACAGTGCTTTGTTGAAAATGGTGAACGGTCACTACATGTGTGAAGATGTGACCACCGGCACCATGTACGGAAAACAATTCTGGCTGACATCCACCGCCCTTGATTCCAGTGCAAGTGGATATTTCCTCGTTCCAGAAGGTTCGTTACCGGAAGGCTGGAGAAAGGTGACGGATGAAGAAGGTTCAAAAGTATTTGGGAAAGGAAATGAAATACCTGACAATGGAAAACATGATGGCGACGATGATCCGCAGTTTCCAAAATGTTCGGGTAGTGCACCAATGGCGCAAAGCAATGTACACATACTCGCAGTTGGCCTTCACATATTTGACAGGCCTGCTTATTACACACCACCCAAAGGCCCGGCCATGTTGTGGGATGTAGACTATCATCATCGCGACAGCTATCAGCCAGCTAATTTTACTTATTCCAACTTTGGACCCAAGTGGACTTTCAGGTGGCTGTCTTATATAGTTGATGATCCCAACAATGTCACTGCCAATGCCGATCTGTATGCTATGCGTGGAGGTGTCAGGACTTTTGTGTCTTTTGATACAACTAAAAAAAGCTACGCCCCGGAAGTTCAGACTAACGACGTGCTGGCAAGAACATGCCCTAACTGTTATGAAGTTCGCCACCCCAATGGATCCAAAGAAGTATATGGCCGCTCAGATGGAAATACATCAAACGGTCGAAAAATCTTTTTGACCGAAATTATTGACCCTGCCGGTAATAAAATGACCCTGACTTATGATGCCAGTCTTAGGATTACATCTTTGAAAGATGCACTCAACCAAGTGACGACTGTTACCTACGGCAATTCTGACATTTACAAAATCACCCAGGTCACAGACCCATTTGGCAGGTCTGCTTCATTTTCTTATGATGCTTCCGGCAGGCTAAGTTCCATCACCGACATGATTGGTATTGTTTCTTCCTTTCAATACAATGCAGGCGATTTCATCAACAGCATGACGAATCCGTATGGAACAACCAGTTTCATTGCTGATAATATCCCCGGCATTCATTCTCTTGAAACCCATTATCCATTAGACGAAAGAGAAAGAGTGGAATACCGCGAAAATGCTCCCGGCATTAGCATGAGCGAAGATATTGCCCCTTCCAATGCTTACAATACTTATCTCGTTTACCGTAACACATTCTGCTGGGATAAAAAAGCGATGAAAGTTGCGCCAGGCGATTATACAAAAGCGCAGATCTATCACTGGCTTCATGGCTCATACATGTCCGGCGAAAACGGAGTGGCCGCTCCAATATTAGAGAGCATGAAAAAACCTCTTGAGAGAAGAGAGTGGTACTCATACCAGGGACAAACGAGTGGCATATTTGCCAACCAGGGCATGTCTGCCAAGCCATCGATCATTGCAAGGATACTTGATGACGGCACAGAGCAAAAAACCTTGTTTTCCTACAATGATATTGGCAATGTTATTTCCTCAACAGACCCCACTGGCCGGAAGTTTACCTACGTCTATGACAGCACAAACATCAACTTGCTGGAAGTTAGGCAAACCAGGGGTTCTGCGAATGACCTCGTTGCTAAATTTACCTACAACAGTAAATACCTTCCATTAACATCGCAGGATGCTTCGGGGCTGGTGACCACATATACTTACAACGCTGCAGGGCAGATATTAACTGCAAAAAATCCAAAGAACGAGACAACAACGTTTGTTTATACTGCAAATGGGTATTTGCAAAGTGTGACTGGGCCAGTGGCTGGGTCTGGTCTGACTGTGGCCTATGATGGCTTCGGACGAGTGAAAACAATCACCGACCCGGAAGGCTACAAAATACAAAATGACTACGATGCCCTGGACCGCCACACGGTTGTGACATATCCCGATGGCAGTTATGAGCAGGTGGTGTATGACAGGCTTGATGCGGTTCACAAGCGGGACAGGCTAGGCAGATGGTCTCACAACATTTACGATTCCTTAAGACGTAAAAGTGCAGTCATTGATGCATTGGGAAGGCTAACACAATTTATATGGTGCAGTTGCGGCAGCATCTCAGAAATAGTGGACCCGCTAAAAAATATAACTTCATTCACCAGGGATCTGCAGGGAAGAATCACTGCGAAGACTTATAATAACTCTAAGAGCATTTCATACGTTTATGAAAATTCGATCAACAGACTCAAACAGGTCATTGATGCGAAAGGTCAAAAAAAGACCTATAACTATTACGTGGATAATAACCTGAAAAGTGTTTCTTATTTGAGTGCTAATATCGCAACACGGGGAGGCAGCTTTACTTATGACACCAGTTACAACAGAGTGAAGACGATGATGGATGGTATAGGCACTACTATTTACAGCTACAAGAATGTTGGCACAGGTGTAGGCTCCAACATGCTTGCTTCTGTTGATGGCCCTTTGAGTAATGACCAGTTGAATTATGTGTATGATTCTCTGGGTCGGGTTAGCAATTGGGCAATCAATGGTGTGGGTTCAACAATGGTGTATGATAAACTAAGCAGAATAACATCTGAAGTAAACACCCTTGGGAGTTTTGGTTACAGTTATGTAAACCAAAGTAAAAGGTTGAACTCCACGACTTATCCAAATGGACAAACGATGGTTGCCAGCTATTTTGATAACTTGGGTGACCAGCGTCTAAAACAAATATCGAACACCAATGTGAATGGCAGCAGTTTATCGAAACTGATTTATGATTACAACAAAATGAGCCAGATAACAAAATGGACATTGCAAAACGATAGCACTGATATTACCTATGACGATCTTACTTACGATTTGGCTGATCAGGTAATAGCCGCTACCAAAACGAATCCAACTCTTAGCAGCATTACCAAAAGATATTCCTACCAATATGATAAGGCGGGCAATCGTACCAGTGAGCAGATTGACAACACCGTCACCTCTGCCAATTACAATAATGTAAACCAACTTACTGCTCAACAGGATGGCGGGCCTATACACATGAAAGGGAAGCTGAACGAATTGGCATCTGTCAAGCTACAAAACCTCACTTCCAACGATTCTTCGCAAGCCAGTGTTGACAGCGTTGCAAAAACATTTGAAGGGTTTGTACAAGTTTTACCCGCAAGCGCAAACAAATTACGTGTTACAGCGACCGACTTTTCAGGCAATAACAATACAAGTATTTTCAATGATACCATTGTTACCGGAAATGGTCTGAGCAACACGTTTAATTATGACAACAATGGAAATACTATATCCGGTGCAAATCCTGCCATCACTTATGGATGGGATGCCGAAGACCGCCTGGTCAAAATTGTAAAGGGAAGCAGCATCATAGAATTTGTTTACGATGGCCTGAGTCGCCGTGTTGCTGAAAAGCTCAACGGTGTTGTCAAGAAACGTTGGTTGTGGAATGGCTCAGAAGCTTGTGAAGAAAGAGATGCAAGTGGAGGAACTGTTACAAAACGCTTCTTCTCCCAAGGCGAACAAATAAATGGTGTGAACTATTATTTCTTCAAAGATCACCTTGGCTCAATAAGAGAAATGACAGATGCAAGTGGAGCGTTGAAAGCAAGATATAGTTATGACCCTTACGGACGACGAATAAAGGTTAGCGGAACCCTCGATGCTGATTTCGGTTTTACCGGGCACTACTATCACACTGGCAGTGGATTATACCTGACTTTATACAGGGCTTACGATGCAAATGCAGGAAGATGGCTGAACAGAGATCCGCTCTTTAATAGAGACCAGATTGCTCCAAAGGAAATCTCTGCTTTGGAGTCATTAAAAGCAACCAGGTTTGGCATGAATGAAGCAGATAACTTGTATCAATATGTCTATAATAGGCCTATTAATTCCATTGATAAATTGGGACTAAGATTTGGATTGTCGCAGCAAACGTGGTGTGTAGTTAGTAATAGTTTTTGGATAGTTGGCGGCATTGCAGGTGTGGTAGGAGGCGTGTTAACAGGATGGACAGGTGTCGGCATTGCAGCGGTTGTCGGAGGTGGTGCAGCGATTCTGGCTGGTGGAGCAGGATTAGCAAGTTGTTATCCCGATGATCCGACTCCGCCGCCATGCGCACAATCGAAGTAAATATGCAAATACAGAGAGATTACACAACGATAATGAATTAAGAATGAATATTCGTCCTATAAAATAAACATGATAAAACTTATCAAAATGAAAGCGTTACTCTTTTTATTTTTTCTTGTTAATAGCTACGCCTTCTCCCAATGTCCACAATCGGGGCTAAAGATTCAGAGCAAGGAATGCCAGGAGCCGAAAGCTCTGTCGGTAAGTTCCGTTGCATGTATGGAAATGAAAGTGAAGTGGGTGGGAAACAAAGGACAGACTTACATTCTGAACGCTGGTTACGGTGCTCCTCAGGAGGCTGCGACGAGTGCTAAAGTTTCTGAAGTGACCAATGACAATGGTAATTATTCCGCTGTCATCAATGCCCTGGAAGGTGTGACTGTCAAGTGGAACGTTCAATCGGTTTGTGTCATCAATGGTGCAAAATTTTATAGTGCCCCGGTCAATGGCTCCGATACTTATATTCCCATTTGCCACAAAGAAAAAGAATCAGCCGTTGACAAGAATTTCCAGGCATTTCCTAATCCTACGACAGGAAATTTGCTGGTCGAATACACTGGGAAGGCCGACAACAATATCGTGCTCAACGTATTTGACCTGAATGGTAAAAAGATGATGACTCAAAACGTCAAATCAATCAACGGTGTAGCCAATCAATACAAATTGGATCTGCACAGTTTGGCAGCGGGCACCTATACCCTGGAGATGGTCAGCGGATCTGAAACACAGAAAACAAAAGTCGTTTTGATGCGGGATAAGTAATAAAAATGAACCAAAATAAGAACACGAAACATATTTCTACAGTCCTTAAAAAATCAAAAAAATAATAAACACACAAAACCTACTCTTATGATAAAAGTATTATCACAAAGGCTTGTTGTATTTCTCATTTCCATGACATCTGTTGCAAGCTTTGGTCAATGGAATCTTACCGGCAACAGTAATGCAACGACGACTTCCGTTCTGGGAACGACCAATTCCATTCCACTTAGCCTGGTGACTAAAAATGTCAAACGCTTAGTGATAGACACTCTTGGCCGGGTAGGCATAGGCACTGCCACACCATCCAACATTCTGACGGTAAAAGGCACAGGCAGTGCTCCCGCTGCTTCGTGGGTCAATGCTGGTGCGCCGCTTTTTGTAGGTTTTGGCGAAACCACGGTGGGCAACTCCGATTTCATTCTTTCAATGGCGTCTGCCGCCGCCAATGCACGGCCGGTTTTTGTGGGAAGAAGAAGTCGCGGCACCCTGGCTGCCCCAACAGTGTCGATCAACAACGATCAACTAATGTCATTCCTGGCTTCAGGTTTTGACGGAACGGGCTTTCAAAATCCTGCTGCAATAGATTTTTATGTAGATGGCGTGCCAACTGCTGGCAATGTTCCCGGTCGCATTTCTTTTGTCACCGGTGGAAATGGAACCAACCGTGCAGAGAGATTGAAAATCGGCAGCACTGGCAACATTGCGTTTAACAACACACAGCTTTATGTGCAGCAAACAGATGGAGCCATTGGTGTAGGCACAGCCACTCCGGGTGCATCTGCATTAATAGACATGAATTCTACCAATAAAGGTTTGCTTTTGCCCCGCATGACAAAAGCTCAGAAAAATGCAATTTCATCTCCGGCTACCGGGCTCCTCCTTTACCAGACAGACGACATTACTGGCTTTTATTATTCTTATGGTGGTTCATGGAAACCTCTCAAAGTTGTTGATAGTGTCAACTCCCTCCTCGGCTACAGCAGCGGCGATTTGTTGGCTGGCGGCTATGGAAACACTGCCGTTGGAAATTTCAGCCTTCAGTCTTTAACTATAGGCAATAATAACACTGCTGCTGGTTTTCAGGCGTTGAACAAAAATGCAGTCGGTTTTGAAAACGCAGCTTTTGGGGCGGGTGCTCTCAATGTCAATGACTCTGGCAATTACAATACAGCCATTGGCAACAATTCATTGCCGAATAATAAGGGCGGCAATTATAACAGCGGAGTGGGTTATTGGTCATTGTTTTTTCAAAATGGTGACAACAATTCCGCTCTTGGTTTTTCCGCCGGCGATTACACATCCGGCAGTTCGGAAGGTACATTTTTGGGAACGCAAACGCAGGCCGGTAACAACCTGAACAACATAACAGCTCTTGGCTATGGTGCAACTGTTTCTGGTTCCAATTCCGTTAGAATTGGTAATACTGCAGTCACATCCATTGGTGGTCAGGTGGGCTGGAGCAATTTTTCTGATGGCAGATTTAAGAAGAATGTAAAAGAAAATGTTCCCGGTCTTGAGTTTATCAGCAAACTAAGACCAGTGACCTACAACCTTGACATCAAAGGCATGGACAATGCTTTTGAAACTGTAAATGGCAAGAACAGCATGACCACAAATGGAGTGAAACATGAAAAGCCGCAGCCATCTGCAAGCGAAGTAAAAGCTAAAGAAGAAAAGGCCAAAATCGTTTACACAGGCTTCATAGCTCAGGAAGTGGAGCAGACTGCAAAAAATCTGAATTATGATTTTAGCGGTGTTGACGTGCCAAAAAATAAGAAAGATTTTTATGGCTTGCGATACAGCGAATTTGTTGTTCCGCTGGTAAAATCGGTGCAGGAACTAAACAAACAAAACGAAGAAAAAGATGCCACTATCCATGAGCAAAATAACAAGATCAGCAGCCTGGAAGAAAGACTCTCTAGACTGGAAGCAATGATGACAGGCGACAAATCTGTTAGCAGTGCCAGGACTTCTCAAAACGTGGAACTGACATCCGCTTCACTTGAGCAAAATGTACCAAATCCACCAGTGAACAACAGCACAAAGATCAGCTACAACCTACCCAACAGCTCTACCAAAGCTGAAATAGTGATTACGGATGTTTATGGCAAAAAGATGAAAGAAATAGCCCTGAACAGCGTAGGCAAAGGCATCCTGAATGTGAATACTGCCGGCCTTGCAGCAGGAACATATTCTTACACATTGTTTGTAAATGGCAAAGCAACTGAAACTAAAAAAATGGTAGTTGCAAATTGAGAGCTTTAAAATGATGATTTATTAATTCTGAATAAAAAAGGTGAATTTTAATTTCGAGAGGTTTAAATTATAAAAACAGCCGCTCCTCAAAAAGGTAACGGCTGTTTTAGCAATCAAACTAATGAATTAAAAAAATAAAAAGGTAGATTATAATTTTCTCGCATTAGCCCCAATGTACAAAGCAAAAGCAGCAATGGCAGTATCTTTCAGCATGTTCACAAATTCCATCTGCCTTGCCTCCATGTCACCACCATTCAGGTAGTTGGGCAGGTGAATGGTTAACACGAAAATGATGAGAAGCAATGCCAACAGGTAGCCCGCCAGCCTAACCTGTTTGTGAAGAATAAAAGCAATACCTGCAAGAATAAATGCAGCACCTGTAAAATAAACCCAAACAATGCCACCCGGCAGGTAAGCAGGCACATAGCCAAACAATTCTTTTGGCTTCATAAAGTGGTAAGTTCCAAAAATAATAAGGATGATAGCTAAAATAATCACAGCTATGCGTGACAAAGCATCTGGTTTCATAATGGCAGTTTTTGACTAAGAAAGGTACATCATTTTAATAGAAAAATCAAACAAAAGTCTTAAGCTATCCACACACTAGCCAGTTATTATACATCCGCCAGTGCAAATCAATAAATTTTTATTTTTCAATTAAAAAAAATCAATTTTCATTTCTTTAGTTTCTTATTTAAATCCACCTAAAAATCCTTTTAACTTCTTTTATCAATGTTCTAAACACTCATTTACCAAAACATTGAAAGTTTTCCGTTTAATTTTACCCAAAAGAAAAAAGAAAGGGTGGGCAAATAAACATGCAAATAGGAAGAATTCATAGCCTGAAAAAAGTGACTGCACAGTTGCTCCTGCTTGCTTTGCCCACTGTGACGCTTGTGTTTTATTTGTTGTTTCACGTCAATGGATACTATTCCATTTTGCAAAACAACTGGTTGCAGCAAGGTTTATATTTTGGTGTGGGAATAGCTGCTGCCACTGTATTTTATGGCTATCGCTTCAGATTTTTGACTACTGCGGTACTGCTGTTTTTTATTTATTTCCTCGCTTACAAAATCATGGGCCACATTAGCGTGGGTGAGTTTGACGCATTCTTTTTTTCGGTAAAATTTCTTGTGTTCTCTTATCTCTTTTCCGCCGGGTGGATAGCGGGTTATGGCTTTTCACGTTCCAGGTATTTCACCATTTTCTGGTCGGTGTTTTTGCTGGCTATGCAAATCATTGTTGTCAGCAAAACAGACGATATATCGGCCAATGCACTTGTGGCTGCTTTTGCACCTGTGTTGCTCTATGCGTTTTACATTATTTATACGGCAGAACTAATCCGCAACATGAATGAGGATCAACGAAACTTTGCATGGTTCATTACCAAAAGGCTGGCAGGGTTCATTGGTTTTGCCGCTGTGCTGTTGTTTGCCATGCTGCTCATTTTTCAAAAAGAATTTAAAAGCATTGAGCAGGACTGGGGCGGCAAAGATGGCGGCAGCAAAAAAGGAAATGGCAGAGAAAGCATGACCCAGCAGCACAAAGACGGCTCACTGAGCAACAAAGACCAGATGAAGATGACAGGCTCTCTCAGCAAAGACAAAAGGCTTGTGTTTGTAGCCAAACTCGACAATTTCTTCCCCGATGGAAAGACACCAAACCCGCTCTATTTTACCAGTCTTTACTACACCAAATTCGACACTTCTACCCAGACATTTGAAACCGATAATCACATTCCATACAACGATTTGTTTAGTCCCGACCCGTCAAAGATTCCATTGTTTTTTGCCAAAACGGATACCGTTGTGCTTCGCAATGCCATGGCGACTTTGAACAGGAAAATTGTATCGGCAGACATCTATCGCGTCTTGCTTTCACCTAATGAATATATAGCCCCTTCCACCTCATTTTTCTGCCAGCCTTTGCCCGTGGAAAATGAATACAAAGCACAGTTTAAAAGTGCCTACCGCGCCAAGATGTGGGTCAGTTCCCTCAACAGTGCTTACTTCATTTATAACCCTGCTGGAAATAAACAACTGGAAGCCTTCCAGGAAATGCGCTTTGCCGAGCTGCGAAAAGCCGATAATTATGCACGGCTTGATAAAAAATTCATAGACTATTACACCTTCATGCCCAAAAATGAAGAGTACAACCGCATTACCACACTGGCAAAAGAAATTACCAAAAACGCCCAAACGCCGGTTGATAAAATGATTGCCATCCGCGACTATTTCACCGGCAAAGATGAGTTTGGACAACCATTGTTTAAATATAGCGATAATCCCGGCATTCCTGGCCTTCCAAGTGCCAGCAAACTCAACTATTTTTTGTTTGAAAACCGGAAAGGTTACTGTGCTTATTTTGCCGGGGCTACGTTGTTTATGCTGCGCTCTTTGGGCATTCCAAGCCGCATAGCCGCCGGGTTTCTGACAGTAGATCGCAGCAGCAAAAACCCTGGCTGGTATTGGTTTTATGCAGACCAGGCACACGCATGGGTTCAGTTGTTTTTCCCCGGTTATGGATGGATGGATTTTGACACCACCGTACCCGACCGTAACACACAGGAGTCGCCGCAGCCCGATGGTACACCGCCCATGAACACAGAACAAGCGATGATGGTGGCTGATGGACAGGCAGTGATGGTGGACACTGTTGCAAAACGTGTGACCATGAAGGTGAAAAAAATTCTTTACCACGATGAAAATATTCCTGCACCAGAACCCAAAGACATGTTCATGGACGTGTCAATCGCTTCTGTGACACGTGACACGGGGTCTGGCAAACTAAGTGATATTAAACCCGGAACCAACATTGTCGCAGTGTCTTACGCAGAAGCTTTGAAAAACATTATGAGCAACGAGACAGACAATCTTGCATCGCTCATCGTCAGGTTGCCCAAGCCAGTTCCCGTGGATGAAATAAAAATAATGGAAACAGAAGATCAGAAAAAGGATCGCCAAACCAAGCAACCAGCCGAAGCAAAACCTGTAGATTGGGTGAAGGTTTTGTGGCTTTCATTGATTATGATAGGAGGGCTTATTTTGTTGCTTTTCTCGCTGCCCTGGCTCATTTGGCAATACCTTAATTTTAAAGCAAAACAAACCAATGTTGCAAGAGCTAAAGCCTATCATGTTTACACTGCAATCATGTACTACCTCAATCAAACCGGCAGTGTAAGAAGCAATCAAAGTCCGCAACAATATGCTTTAGACATGGACAAAAAGTTCGGAAGCAAATTTTATTCATTTACTAATATTTACCAAAAAATAAAGTACAGCAACATAGCTTTGACCAGCAATGAAACCGCTTCAGTTGAAGCATTTTATCAACCATTCATTAAACAGGTAAAATCGAAGATTCTTTTTAATAAAAAAGTCAGAGCCTTCCTGAATATTGAGCGGACATTTTCTTTTTTTCGGAAAAAAGAATAGACACATTTACCAATAGCTTTTGGGACGATAAACCACAAACTTTTTAAACGAACAACAAAAATAACAAACAACACCAAACACCAAACATTTCTCTATGGAGCAGCAAATACAAATAGAACAGGCATTGGCCAACATTCAAAAACTCGTGGACAACATAGAAACGGTCATTCGTGGCAAACGGACACAGATACAGTTGATTCTAACAGCCTTGCTGGCAAAAGGACACATACTGATGGAAGACAACCCTGGTACCGGCAAAACCGTGATGGCAAAGACTTTGGCACAAAGCATCAGCAACAATCAGCATAATGCCGGAACAAATTTTAAGCGCATCCAATTCACACCCGATTTGCTGCCGATGGATCTGATTGGCTCCCACATTTTTGACGATGTGAAAAAGGAATTTATCTTCAAAAAAGGCCCGTTGTTTTGCAATGTTTTGCTGGCAGATGAAATCAACCGTGCTTCACCAAAAGTGCAGTCTGCGCTGCTTGAGTGCATGGCTGAAAGCCAGATAACCATTGGCGAAACCACCTATCCTTTAGAACGTTTATTTTTCACCATCGCCACCCAAAACCCTGTGGAAATGGAAGGTACCTACCCGCTGCCCGCCGCACAGCTCGACCGTTTTTTTATCAAAATCATCTTTGGGTATGTGGACGAAGAAACCGAATTCGACATTTACAACAACTACCTCGGCATTGCTAATAACCTAAACCACATCAGCCAGGTACTTGGTATGGACGAAATATTGTTTTTGCAGGAAGAAGCAGAAAAGGTATTCATTCACGAAGAAATAGTAAAAGCCGTTAGAAACATTGTATGGGATACCCGCCGCCACAACGATATTTTACTTGGGGCATCTACCCGTAGCGGCATCACTTTTCTCAAATGTCTCAAAGCATTTGCACTGGTCAATGGCAGAACTTTTGTAACTGAAAATGATCTGCAACTTATCACCTCACCCGTGTTGGATCACAGGCTGATTTACCGGAATAAAGAAACAAAGATAAATGCTCTTTATTCCATTTTAAATAAGGAAATGGATAGGTTGAGCAAGTTGAAAATAAATTAAAAATTTAGTTTCAACTAGAAAAAATATTATAAAGTATGCTAAAGAAAACAACCTGGATCATTACCAAAAAAAGAATTGCGACAGTGAGATTGTTTTGCAATTTTTTATAACGATACCGCTTCGGATTAGAAGTTAGAATGAGGTTTATATAGTTGTAATAAAAAAATTTTGATAAGCTACGGCTTCTATATTCACTTGTAAGTAAAAAGTAAATTTTTACCCCAAAAACTGTGGCAACAAACAAATATGTCTTGCTGAAAATGAAGTAAATAATAGCATCAAACATTGCTGTTAATTTGGTCTTTTAGAACAATAGGCGGATTAAAATTAATGACTTTTCTATGCTGGCCGATTAAAATTTGCTTAAAATTAATAATTTTAATAAAAAAAATTTATAATTGATTACGTTTTCATGATAACTTTCAATTTTCCATATATTTTTTTGGAAGACTGCTAACAAAGTAGTTTTACTATTTTTTTTTCAATATTTTAGTAATAATATAATCAGAAAATTTTTTCTTTAAACATCTCCATTTAAGATTAACTCTTCAAAAGGATGTAAAAAAAAATTTTATTTTATTTTTTTGTTGAAACTTTTTAAATTGTGTCATTAAACTTCTTTGGGGTAACCACCTTTATAGAAAAGTAATTTTTAATTAATTTTTTTAGAAAAGCAGAGATTTCAAAAAAGTTCGGTTATTACATTTTTGGTTTTATTCTGAATTTTTAATTTTAAAGAAGCTTTATAATTGTAAGAAAGTTTTTTTAACACTATTAAACTCTTTAACCATTACTATGACTAATGCTTACAACGATCCGGATCAAATCTATTTCCGTAAAAATTTCAGCTATGGTAAAACATTTCCTACGCTTGTTACAAACAGTGTTGGTGGCACAGATGAAATAGCTCGTTGGGTGCTTGACCACAACGACATTCGCTACAAAGATCAACCGCATGCGCCGGGTCTCCACAAAAAGATTGTTCAAAAACTTACAGACGACAAAGGTTTCAAAAACAACCCTGTGTTGCTAAAAAACGATGGGCTAATTTATACGACAAACAGTGTGCTTCAATATTGTGAGCAGAACTGTTTGCCCTCCAAAAAATTGTTGCCTTCCGAAGCAGCCCAAAAGAAGGAAGTGCTTGATTTATACAACCTGTTCAATGGCGAATATGAAGAGGTGGTGACGAAGTATATGTATGCACAATTACTGACCAATGCCTCCTTCGCCAAAGCTGTTTTTACCAACCGGATTTCGTTTGGTGAAAAGCTGGCCTTTAGTATGAAGTATGGCTCCATAGCCAATGATTTAAAGAAAGACCACAACCTCGCCGCATGGCCCGAAGAGAAGTTGCTGGACTTTATCCGCAACACATTTACCAAAGTAAATGACATGCTGGCCGATGGCCGTAAATACCTCACAGGCGACAAGATAACCCTTGCTGATATTGCTTTTGCAGCCGTTTCATCGCCGCTCATTCTACCTGAAGAATGCGGCAATGTCGTGCCTCGCATAAGCCAGGTGCCGGATGCCTATCGCAAATTGATTGAAGAACTTCGGAAAACAAGAGCCGGGCAATTTGTTTTGGATGTTTACCAGGAAGACCGGCCAGCAAAACGGTTGCCTTCCGACATGCCCAAAGAGCCGGGCATTTTAGCAAGGATAGTTGATAAGCTAAAACTGTCCATGAACATGAGCAAGGCTAATCTATTTTTCTTTTTGCAAAAAAATTATCCTGTTTTAAAGCTCACTCCGCTCAAACTGATGACGGTCAATAAAAACGATTTGGTAACCGAATTGCTTGACCGCGACCTTGATTTTACTGTAGAAGAAATCAACAGTAAAAAAATGGCCGACCAGAATGGCGCATTCTTTCTCGGCTGGGACAGGAATAATCCGCAGTTTGACCGGGAAAGGAATTTTGTAAGAGCCGCCACCAAAAAGGATGACCTCGAACTGATTCGTGGCTTTGTAAGAACCGCTGCCGATGAGATAACGCAGAATGCACAGGACTATGGCAAACTGGATGTGCCCGCCACTTTGAGTTATCCCGTGCTGGTCAAATTGCTTGACTTTTATTTTGGTGTGCCAGCACCAAGCCTTGAGAAAATGAAGCTCTGGCACCGTGCTTTGTTCTTCGATTTGTTTTTGAATTTCACCAACAACCCAGTAAAGCACAAACTGGCCGTGGATGCAAGTTTAGAACGCAAAGCATGGCTACTGGAACTGATAGAAGACCGCAAACAAATATTGAAAGACGGCGGCCAGTTGGATGATAACATCCTCAACCGATTGTTGCTGATGCAGCGGGAACCCGGAAATGCCTGGTTTGATGATGATGCTGTGCAACGCAATGTTGGCGGCCTTCTCACAGGCATTTTGGAAACCACCAATAAGTCTATTGTATTGGTTTTGGACGAATTCCTCAACCGCCCTGACATACTGAAAGGAGCCATCAAAACCGCACAGGAGCGGGACATGAAAAAGATGTACGGCTATGTGTCCGAGGCATTGCGTTTTAACCCTGCGCAGCCGGGTGTCATCCGCTATTCAGAAACGAAGCAGGAGATAAAAGGCAAAGGCACTAGGACATACACTATCCCTGCCAAGATGAAAGTGTTTGCACTCACCGCCGCCGCAATGTTTGACCCTGCTGCATTTCCCGACCCTAAAACATTTAATCCTGAAAGGCAGGCTGTGTATATGAACTATGGTTACGGCCTGCACGAATGTTATGGTAAGTACATCAACTCGGTAACGATAAGCGAGTTGGTCGCTGTAGTGCTAAGGCTTAATAATGTGCGAAGAGGTGAAGGAAGGGCGGGCATGAAAACGGGGTTAAAGCAAGGGCCGTTTCCAACAAATTTCGTGGTGGAGTTTGACCAAGACGATGAGTGAAGGGGAATTATGAATGATGAGTTATGAATGATGAATTGTCCACAGTTTGTTTTTATTGTCCCGGCTTTAGTTCTTTATGGTACTTCATTGGCGTCGCACTCTTGTACTTTATACTATTATTGAACTTTTACCAAAGCGAATAAAAAATATCCTCCTTAAACTCCGTGTCCTCTGTGAAAAACTCCTGTTTCCCTCGGTGGTTAAAATCAACAAAACATAGAAAGCAAAACATAAAAACCCAATAAACTAATTAACCAATAAACCAATCAACTACAAAGCAATGGTTCGCCAAAACCCACTCACACTTGTAACCCCCGTCATTCCTGCAAACCGGGACAAGCTGGATGCTTTCCTGATGCAGGTAAGAGGCGATTTGGAAAAAGGTGTTCATCATTCATTTCAAGATGTGGACACGATACACTACTTCCGGCTGGTGCTGATGGAGGCGCAGCCACCTGATGAAAAAGGAATCAGCTACCCCGCCAAGTTTGTGCTAAGCACCGACTACGATGGCGATGAAGATGCGCAACTGACCGCCCTTGCCACCAACTGCGCAGACCTCATGGACAAGTTCTATGAAAACTGCGAAGGTTACCCGCAGGCAAGTACAAGAACACCCGCCACCCGCAAGGAATACATGAAGCAATGGCGGCTGATGCCACGGGCATTTTTTGCAGGCGCACCGAGCCGCACACTGGTGCAGATAAGAAAGGAAAGCGACCTGCGCAACTACATTTGGAACATGATACACAACGGTAAGTGGAACGGCCAATCCGCTACGCAAATACACAAGTTTATTAAAGACAGTATTAACTCAAAATCCGAGTTTCAATGGGCGAAAGAGAAAGCTGTTTTGCCTTCGGAGAACTGGTTTGGGATGGCGTTGTTGGGTATTAAATTGTTGGTGCTGTTACCCTTCATTATCATCTGGACCATCATCATACACTTTGCGTATGAGCGGACGGATAAGCCGCTTGGCCTTACGCCATCACAGGTGGATGGCAACCACATCCGCAACCTGGAGGCGTATGAAGACTTTCACAACCAAAACCAGTTTACACAACTGCTGATTATGAAGCCGGGAAAAATGCGGCTGATGACTTTGCAAGGGTTAATGTTGTTTGCCAAAGCACTTATCAACAACCTGTTTGTGCGGGGTAAGCTGATGGGCATACCCACCATACACTTTGCCCGCTGGCTGATGATGGACGGCGACCGTCGGATGCTCTTCTTCAGCAACTTTGACGGTAGCTGGCAGCAATACCTCGGCGACTTTATAGACAAATCCGGCTGGGGACTCACAGGCATTTGGAGCAACACCGAAAAGTTTCCCAAGACCACCATGCTCTTTACCGGCGGCGCTTACGATGCGGAACATTTCCTGGCGTGGAGCCGCTACTACCAGATACCGACTGCGGTTTGGTATTGCGCTTATCCCAACCTGTCCATTAAAAATGTGATGAACAATACTTACATCCGCAACGAACTGATGATGGAGCCGGGGGAGAAGGTGAGCCAGCGGTTTTTGAATAGGTTTTAGGGTAGTACTTAGATTTTAGTATTTAGATGTTAGATAGGAATGCTTGTGTGATATTAAAAACTAGGATGGAAAAAGCTTAAATTTGATTGACATTATTATGGAACTATGGGACACATTAAAGAACCAAAAGGTGTTGATTTTGTAATCGAAAGCGACCCATTGACTGACAAAGCCCGGCAAGAAATCAGTGAATTTATTCGGAATTATAAAAACAGTACACCGAATAAAAAAGTAAAATCAGGCACAATTACAATAACTGTGAAAGAAGATGATGAACAACTTACAGAAGATGAGAAAACTATTTTGGATGAAAGGTTAAGGGAAGATGAAGCGACTTATCTGACTGCGGAGCAATCAGTTAATCAACTAAAGGAAAAGTATAGGTTAACCATAGACCGGCGTAGGTTTCAGTAAATACTCCAGGCAAAGAACCGCTCACCGAAACAAAGGAAGTGGCGTTTTTCTTAAAAGAGTATTACCTAAAAATAATTGAAAAATGGAACAAAGTATTCGTGTTTCACCAAAAAGTAGATTGCGAAATAGTACACGTAAAACTAAAAAAGAAGAAGTTGTAACAATTGCAAATGCTCAACATCTCTGTAACATGATTTTGCTGTTGACATTTAGTAATGAGGTACAAAAACGGCTTGACTTCTCAACTATTTTTCGGCAGCATCTCAACGGGTATTACGAACAATTTGCCGCTCCTGCAAAGTTCAAACGCTTTGTGGTTGCCAATGGCAATATCAGTTGGGGTAAAAACGAAGACGTGATTTTTCCTGTAAGTTTTCTTTACAATCATCCAAAAGCAAAAAGGGAAAAAGAAGAAGTCTTGTATGTGATATAGATTGGGGTTGCAGACGACAAGTTTATTTTATGACAGAACTTGCTAACAGCGAGTTGATAAAAAAGCCGACAAACCATTAGGAGTTGACAAAAAAGTGACTTGGTATATACTTCAAAGATATACCTTTGAAAAAAGAAAATCATGAAAACTTTATCATTAAAACTGGACGATAAAATCTTTAATGAAGCGGAGGAAATTACTTCCAAGCTTAAGCTGGCGAGGAACCGCTACATTAATGAAGCAGTAAGCATTTACAACCTTTTCAATAAAAGGCGGCTTTTGAAAAAGCAATTGGTGAAGGAATCATTGCTAACAAGCCCGGATTCTATGGAGGTTTTGAAGGAATTTGAAATGTTGATGGATGAAAATTAAGCAGTTTGACATTTGGCTGGCCGACCTAAATCCGGCAATGGGAACAGAACCTGGTAAAACCCGACCGGTCGTCATCATTCAAACAGATTTGCTGAACGACACACATTTGTCAACCCTTGTTTGCCCTATCACCACAAACGTGAAAACGGAGATAGAACTGTTGCGTGTTCATTTAAGGAAAGAGCAACTGAAAAAAGTAAGCGACATTTTAGTTGACCAGATAAGGGCTATTGACAACAAACGGTTAATAAAGCAATTGGGTAAACTTGATAAAGTGCAAATTCAAATTTTAAAAGAGAATATCAAAATTGTGCTGGATTTATAATGTTTGAATTTTATAAAAAAGCAAAACAAATGAACACATTGAATTTCCCTTTGTCGAACGTGCAAATGGAGCTTTTGAAGATTTTTAGTACCGGTATTTCCGATTCGGAAATTGGTGAACTGAAAGCGGTGATAGCAAATTTTTATGCAAATAAAGGAACCCGAAAGGCTGATGAAATTTGGGATGAAAAGCAATTGACTAATGATGACATGGACAAATGGTTAAACCAAAAAAGTGAATGAAACATCCGAAGTATAACTACCGCTCTGAAAATCTATTTCTGGTTTATGAATTTTTGAGCGAAGCGCCGAAAGGTCTTATAAAAAAGATGGTAGAATATACCGAGACTGGTACAAAAATGTGTATAATCTTGGGTTTGGAGACTATGATGAACAGGCAGGTGGAATAAACGATTTAAGTGTTACAAACAACGGCGATAGTTTGAAAGTTTTAGCCACAGTTGCTTCAACTGTTTATGCCTTTACTGAAAAATATCCCGATGCCTGGATTTTAGCGACTAGAAGTACAGCCGTAAGGACAAGGCTTTACAGGATGGGAATAACAAATAATTTGGCTGAAATTACAGTGGATTTTATAGTTTTAGGATACACAAAAGATGAGCAATGGGAAGAATTTATAGTTGGAGAAGACTATGAAGCTTTTTTATTAACAAAACGAAAATAAATTTATCTATATGAGAGTAGAAGAAAAAATTGAAAAGCTAAACCAATCAAAAGTGCCAATCATTGTCATTGACGAAAGGTTGGAACGGTTTAGGGGCAAAGTATTGTTTCCTGAAAAACTCAAAAGGGCGAATGAAATTTTGGCAAAGACGGGGTTGCCGGATATTAAAAAGTTGAAGAAAACAAACCTATGGGACTAATAAAAGAACCGCTTGACGTTGACTTTGTAGTTGACCCAAGACCATTGACAAAGCAGGAAGAACTTGCCATTAGCGAGTTTATAAAAGCGGACAAAGAAAAAAGGGCATTATTAGAAAAACGACCAACAAGGACTAAGCGCATAAATAAAACGAAAGTGACTTCGTGAAATAAGTTTGTTGCAAACAGGTTTAAATTTGATTAGCTAAAAATTAATAGAAGTGGACAATATTCTTTTACTAAATAAAATAACTTCTTTGCCTTAAAGCCTGAAATTTGAGGTGGAGGATTTTATAGATTTTTTGGCGGCAAAGACAGAAAAGAAACAACAAAAGGTAAACCTGTTTTTGGGAGTGCAAAAGGGGTGTTTGTGATAAATCCGGGATTTGATGAGCCTTTGGAAGATTTTAAAGACTACATGTAAATGACTCCAGCGGAGTCAAATATTTGTAGTAAAACGTTTGCCCGTTTTGGCTTTGCGACTCCGTTAGGAGTCGAACAGTTGGTGCGGATGGGTTCAACTCCTAACGGAGTTGTGAGGAATGTGTGGGGATTTTGGGTTTCTACAAATATTGAACTCCTAACGGAGTTGAAAAACTTTGTTGAAAGGCAAAATTGATTTGGAACTGGTTTAAATGTACCGGACACAGTTCTGGGTTTCATGTGAAGTTTTAAGTTACGCTGCGATTAAACTTAAAACAGTGGGGAGTTATTAGGAACAAAAAATAGATTTTTATAAAAAATGCATTTTTTAAATTTTAAAACTATGGAAGCAATTACAATATTAAAGAATGAAGCCAATAATCACAGGCTTATGCAAATTGACCTTGATGAACTTGTCAATAATGAAGAGCAACTTGAAGATGTTTATGACATTATTGCTGTTGAAGTGCGTAAAAGTGAAGAATCAGTTTCGTGGGAACAAGCAAAACAGCAACTTTCTGATGAAGGCAAATTATAGTTTATGTATCGCATACAAATAAAGAAATCTGCCTTAAGGGAGTTGTCACAAATACCGCAACCATACAATAAAAAGATTGTTGTAGCCATAGACGAACTTGCAAATAATCCAAGACCGCTAAACTATAAAAAACTAAAAGGAAGTGAAGCGTACAGAATAAGAGTTGCCGACTATAGAATTGTTTATACCATAGAAGATTTTATTCAGTTAATAGAAATTCAAAGGGTGAGACACAGAAAAGATGTTTATAGAACATAGTGTTTGGGAACTGGTTTAAATGTACCGGACGCAGACCTGGGTTTTATGTGAAGATTTAAGTTACGCTTAGCTTAAAACTTCAGATGGCTTTGGTAAGACTTTGGGTGACTTTAGTAATAGTTCGGGTGGCTGTGGTAAAACTTCGGGTGGCTGTGCGGAAATTTCGGATGGCTGTGAGACAGAAACTGAACTACATGTACGAAAACCCTGTAAGTGCGGGAATTGTGTATGAAATATGGCATTATAAATACAGCAGCGAAATAGGTTATTGTACAAATTTGAAGGGCAAAATTGATTTGGAACTGGTTTAAATGTACCGTTCCCAGATCTGGGTTTCATGTGAAGATTTAAGTTACGCTTCGCTTAAACTTAAACCAACTGAGGTAAACCAGTCTTGGGGAGAGTGCGAAAGGAATGTTTGTGATAAAGCCGGAGTTTGATGAGGGTTTGGAAGATTTTAAAACCTACACATGTAAATGACTCCAGAGGAGTCAAATATTTGTAGTAAAATGTTTGTCCGCTTTGGTTTTGCGACTCCGTTAGGAGTCGAACATTTAGTGCGGATGGGTTCAACTTCTAACGGAGTTGTGAGGATTGTGTGAAGATTTGGGTTTCTACAAATATTGAACTCCTAACGGATTTGAAAAACTTTGTTGAAAAGGCAAAATTGAATTGGAACTGGTTTAAATGTACCGGTCGTAAAGCTGAGTTTTATGTGAAGATTTAAGTTACGCTTCGCTTAAACTTAAAAAAGCGGGGGACTGAAACTTTTAAGTAATTTAATAAAAAAATTAGATAAACATCATGAATTTATTTACAAAATTTAAAGGCATAATTATTTCCATCGTTTTATTTGGATTAATATGTTGCTCTTCAAAACAGAAAAGTTTTCAAGAAGAATATAATGGACAATGGGTTGAATTTTGGGATAGTTTTGATAATAAAGATAAAGTAACCTTTGACATAATTCAAACTATAAATGAAAACAATATGCCTCTTTTTGAATACCATTATAAAAAAGAAAGTTCTGTTAATGAAAGTAAATTTCTGATAGCTTTAAAAAGTGAAAAATCTGAAAATTGGGATTATTATATTGTTTGGGCTGCGTCACATAAAATAGAAGGTCCTTTTAAAAATGATGCGGGTTTAAAACCACCATCACTCAAATAAAATTTAAGCAACTCTAACAGTGTAAAAATAAGTTGCTGTAGATGTTTTATACATGCAGCCAATAGCAAAACACATATAGTTGCTGGTAAAGAATATAATCAGCATAATATTCATTTTAGTGAAAAGCAAAACCTATTAGGCGAATGATAAATTTTTTAGACTTTACTGCATTGAGTTTTCAATTTATAGGAGCAATAATAAGCTTTATATATTCAGCGAAAAATAAGCCGGAAGGTACTTTTATCTATTCGGGAAATCCAGATTACAATACACCCAAAAAAAGAGAATTTAGAGGTAATATAGGGTTTATATTAATGGCCATTGGCTTTTTAATTCAATTTTTTATTTTAATTAAAAAAGTGAATGCGTGTAATTAGTTTCCCCTGCTGGAGTATGTGTTACTAAAATGAGTGTTGTTGCTTATTTAAGTTTAAGCGAAGCAGAACTTAAATAAGAAATGAAAAGCAGAACCTTATCTGATGCGCATTGAAAAGACTTAACAGCAATTGCTTCACTTCGTTAGCTATGACGGGTAGCGCATTTTATGTTGTTGGTCGGAGACACAACAACGGCGATGATAGATAATGTGGGTGGAACAAAACATGGAAAAAGCCCAATTGAAAAACTAAACCTGAACGGAGCGTCGCCAATGAAATTCAATCAGGGAATAGATGTTCGTCACAAAAAAGTAGATGTTAGATGTTAGATTTTAGATAAATCCAACTTGACCAATAAACCAATTAACTAATTAACCAATCAACTTTCGTTATGGAAAAACTGGAAGAAGCAGACATTCAGGGATATATTGTAAGGGGGTATAAGCACATGATGTTTTCGCGGTATGTGCTGCTGCATGTGACGGATGCGGCGGCGGCGAAGGGGTTTGTGCGGGACATTAGTGGGAGCATTACGAATGTGACCCATTACCCTAAAAGTAATTGCCTGAACATTGCCTTTACGGCGGCGGGGCTGCGGGCTTTGGGGATGAATGAGGCGAACCTGAACAATTTTAGCCGCGAATTTACGGAGGGGATGACGACGCCGCACCGGCAGCGGATTTTGGCGGATTGTGACAGCAGTGCGCCGGATAAATGGCGGTGGGGTGGCCCTGGCACGGATGAGGTGCATGTGTTGCTGATGATTTTTGGCAGCGATGAGGACACGGCCATCAGTTATTATGACAAACTGAAGCTGCAATGGGAGGCGGCGGGCTTGAAGAATTTGCAGGAACTGGATGGACGGACGTTGCCGTTTAATAAGGAACATTTTGGGTTTAGGGATGGCATTTCGCAACCGATTATAAAGGGGACGGACAAGAGCGGGCCGAAGGAGGATGTGACGAATACGGGGGAATTTATTTTGGGGTATAAGAACGAATACAACGTGTATCCTGATACGCCGGTGCTGGCTACCGAACAGGGCGATACCAGCGACCTGCCCTTTGACCCGATGGGTAGCGGTCGCAAAGACCTGGGGCGAAACGGCAGCTACATGGTGATGCGTCAACTGGAGCAAAACGTGGATGCCTACTGGAAATTTATGAACGAAAAAACGGCGAATGAAGACGGCAGCCTGAATAAAGAGGAGAGCATTAAACTGGCGAGCAAGATGATGGGGCGGTGGCCGAGTGGTGCGCCGTTGTCGAGGTTTCCGGACAAAGACCCGTGTGGCGAGGGCAAAGATGATGACTACTACACGCAATATTTTACTTACCAGGATTTGGATAAGGACGGCATGGGATGCCCGTTTGGCGCACACATCAGGCGGACGAACCCGAGGGATAACTTTGAAGATAATGGCGTGCAGCAATCGTTTAAGTTGACACGTCGGCACCGGATTATCAGGCGGGGACGGTTGTATGGTTGCCCGTATGCGGGTTCGCCAACTAACCACACGCCTGAAACGGAAGTGGGGCTGGTGTTTGCGTGTTTTAATTCGGATATTGGGCGGCAGTTTGAGTTTATCTCTTACACCTGGGCGAACTACCCAAAGTTCTTGCAACTCTATAATGACCCAGACCCGATAACGGGTATAAGAGAGACTTGTCCGATGGGGATGGAGCAGAACTTTACCATTCCGGCGCAGCCGGTGAATCAATACATCACAGGGATGAAAAGTTTTGTGACAACGAGGGGTGGGGCTTACTTCTTTTTTCCTTCGATAACGATGGTGAATTACCTTACTACTTTGTAGAATTAGGAATTAAAAATTAGGAATTAGGAATGGAACAGCCGACCACGGACGATGGATGACAGAACACTGAAAACGAGTATTGAAATGTAGAGAACGAGAAACGAAATAACGATAAACCAGAAACGGTTTTTAATCTTTAGCGACATGACAAGGCAAATTATTATTGAACGGACACTGAAAGCACTTAATCAACTTCCGGAGGATAAAGCCGAAGAAATTTCTGATTTTGCCGACTTTGTTTTTAAGCGTTATGAAGAACAGGAATTGACAAACGGGATTCAAAAACTGGCTGCTGAAAGTAAGGCGTTTGAGTTTTTGGACAAAGAGGAAGAGCTTTATTCAGTTGCCGACTTAAAAGAGGTTTACAATGGCTAAAGGGGATATTGTGCTTATTACATTTCCATTTACAGACTTGCGTGGAAGCAAATTAAGACCTGCGGTTATACTTGCTGACACGGTGCTTGACCTTACCGTTTGTTTTATTACAACACAGTTGCAATGGCAAGAAATTACTGATGTTGCACTTGTGCCAACTTCGCTTAATGGGCTTAGGAAGCAATCTTTAATAAGGACAAGTAAAATTGCAACATTGGACAAGACATTGGCAAAAGGACTTTTGGGTCGGCTGACAATAAATGAACTTTCCGAGTTGAATAATAAACTGAAAATATTGCTTCAACTACCGTGATAATGAGTTTATGCTTACAGCAATTATGGCTTTGAACAAAATCAAAACTTAGAAGGCAAAACCTAAAAGTTCAATAATTGACGACAGACAACTGAAAGGGAGGCGCAAAACATAAGAAAACGAAAAACGAAACAACGAGAAATCATAAACGAGAAACCGTTTTAACGACAAACTTGAAACTATAAACGAAAAACGGTTTTAAAAAATTATTCATGCCACACGAGGCCATTTCGGTATTTGATATGTTTAAGATAGGGGTGGGGCCATCAAGTTCGCACACACTTGGGCCTTGGAAGGCGGCTTTGCGGTGTCTTGACAGCATCCTTCAACGGGGTTCTGTTGACTCTGTGGAAAGCATCACTGTCTTGCTTTATGGTTCGCTTGCCAAAACGGGTAAGGGTCATGGCACCGACATTGCCGTCATGCTTGGGCTGTGCGGTGAAGACCCTGTGACCATTGATGTAAACAGCATTGATGCCAAAATCAATCGTATTTCCACTGAGCATTCATTGCCTTTGGGTGGTGAAAAATTGATCCCTTTTAATCCTGCGGACAATATCCACTTCCTGTTTCTTGAAACACTTCCTTACCATCCCAATGCGCTCAGTTTTTTGGTGAAAATGAAAGATGGAAATGATTTCGGCGAAACATACTACAGCATTGGCGGCGGCTTTGTGATTAAAGAGGATGAAGCATCCGGTTCTGCACAGTCTGTTGACCTGGCTTTCCCCATCAACACGGCGGATGAACTGTTGCACTGGTGCATGAAAACCGGTCTTGCTATCAGCGAAGTGGTGCTGGAAAACGAAAGTAGCTGGCGCAGCGAAGCCGATACAAAAAAAGGCATCCTCACCATTTGGCAAACCATGCGGGACTGCATGTACCGCGGTTGTCACACCACAGGCATTTTGCCCGGCGGATTGCTGGTAAAACGCAGAGCATTTGACCTCAATAAAAAGCTGCTTGCAGGAAAGCCTTATTCGGATGCCGAAAGCTGGTTGCAAGCCATTCAGCAAGGCGGCAGCAGCTTTACTTATACCCTTGACTGGGTCAGTTGTTTTGCCCTGGCGGTCAATGAAGAAAACGCCGCTTTTGGGCGGGTAGTGACCGCACCTACCAATGGTGCAGCCGGTGTCATTCCTGCTGTTTTACAATATTACCTTGCTTTTTGCCCTTCGGGAAATGAGCAGGCCGAAGACAAGATTATCCGTTACTTACTCACTTCGGCAGAGGTGGGCAGCATCTTCAAAAAAGGAGCGACCATATCTGCTGCCATGGGCGGTTGCCAGGCGGAAATTGGCGTGTCAAGTGCAATGGCTGCAGCTGGACTAACTGAACTCTTAGGCGGCAGCCAACGGCAGGTACTGATGGCGGCAGAAATAGCCATGGAACACCACCTTGGCATGACCTGCGACCCCATAGGCGGACTGGTGCAGGTTCCCTGCATAGAACGAAACACCATGGGAGCTATCAAGGCCATCACAGCATCGCAACTGGCTTTGCAAAGCAGTCCTGATTATGCAAAAGTTTCACTTGACAAAGTGATTGCCACCATGTGGAACACTGCATTGGACATGAACAGCAAATACAAAGAAACCGCAGATGGTGGGCTGGCTGTGCAGTTGCCGATTAGTTTGAGTGAGTGTTGATGAATGTGGCGATTGTATATTTTTGAACAATTAAAAACCTTGAAAACTGTTTTAAATAAAAACGACAAATGACCACCAATTGCCTGAACTGCAATGCTGAATTGAACGGACAATTTTGTAGCAACTGCGGGCAAAGTTCCGATACCCACACAATCAATCTCCACTATTTGTGGCACGATATTCAGCATGGACTTCTGCATGTTGACAAGGGTATTTTATTTACAATCAAAGAACTGTTTGCAAGACCGGGACATTCCATCAGGGAGTTTTTACAGGGTAAAAGGGTCAATCATTTTAAACCCATTTCACTGATCATCATTTTGGCAGGAGTTTACAGTTTGCTGTCACACTATTTTGGTCTCAACCTGCTGACAAATTATTACAAAATTGATGGGAATGAAAAAGAGATTAATCAACTTCGAACAACAGTCAATGACATCAGCGAATGGTTTTCATTACATTATTCAATTTTAGCCCTTCTTCAAATCCCTGTTTTTTCTTTAGGAACTTATCTTTGTTTTAAGAAGTCCGGCTACAATTTTATTGAACATTTCATTATCAATTCTTTCATTGCCGCGCAAAAATTAACGCTTCACATTGTCGCTTTCCCATTTTATTATTTATCTGTAAAAACAACTTATTCGCAACTACCAGATCAAATTACTGATGGTATTGGATTGGCCATATCTATCTGGACCATTTTTCAATTGTTCAACTACGTCCCTCCTTTTCAACGCTTTTGGCGAACCTTTCTTAGTTTGGTCATTCCCTATAGCATTTTTATTTTAATAGTTATCGCCGGGTTCTATTTTATGTTTCACAGTTTTAAATAAAATGCAGCGACTAATTGTGTTTAGCTGGTAAGCATTGACACAATGCAAAATAATCATGACAAAACTTCAACCAGCTGGGGAATTGTGCATGAAACATGGCATTATAAATACAGCAGCTCAATAGATTATTGCACAAATTTGAATGGAAAAATTGATTTGGAACTGGTTTAAATTCTGCCGGACACAGTCCTTGATTTCATGTTTAGCTTTAAGTTACGCTTCGCTTAAACTTAAAGCAGTGGGGGGCTTTAACCAGCCAATTTTCAGCCTGTTCAAAGATAATAAACAACCTCATTTTCCAGCAAACGCAATCTTAGTTTTATGGTGTTGGATTGAAGGCTTCTGAACTGAGAATTCCTCCATTTTCCTTACCCCTTACTCCACTTATCTTCCCATTTTGCATCATTAGCCCTCCGCTCCTCTGTTGTCAAATTGCGATAAGCCTCGCTCATTTTTTCTCTCCATATTTCAGCCTTACCATCTAATAGGGTAGGGTCTAAGTCGAGGGAAATAAAAGTATGGAGCATCTCTAACCAGCTTTTCCAGTATTCGTAATCGTCTCTCATGTTCATAGCATACAGCAGCCAGTAGTCGCCATCCATATTGCTTAGTTGGGGCAGGTAGTCAAAGTTAAGGGGCTGCATAACATTGTACCACTCCGTTTTTGTTCTTTCCTTCCACCGGTGGTGGGTCATGGTAAGCTCATTTTGCTCTGCCATATGTCGTTCCCATTCTTCATCGGTCATCTTCTCTACTTTAAACCGATTTTCATCGTCCCTATTCTCATCCGTCAATAGGTAACCTGGCTCTTCAGGCTTTCCGTAAAACTTTCTCCATCCCTCCAGTTTGCCGGCATATTTTTCAGCGGGTATCATGCCTTCTTGCTGCTGGGTTAACAGCGTGTGGCAATGCAGTATCACCTTTTCTGCAATCTCATCGTTTACCCGCTCCATATAGCCAATGATAGCAGGATGGTCATACGGTTTAAACTCAGGAAACTGTTCATACATCAATTGGTTTAAAACTGCCTTTGCCTCCGCGAGCCATTTTTCATAAATCACCAGGTAGAAATGCGCCTTATCCCAAATATCCCTTTGCTCATCATTTATAAATCCATCTTTAGGCAATGCCAGCACATCTATTGTTTCTACTGAATCCTTTTCAATAAACCATTTTGCACAGTCCGTTTGTATAGTTGAAAACTGGTCTTGAAACTGCTGAAAAGTAGTGATAGCAGATGCGACATCCTCACCCAGGCTGATAACTACAGGTTCCAACGTGGCAATTGATTTTTCTATTTCTTCCTCCGGTATGGGATCAAGATCAAATTGTTTTGCCAGGCCCATCACCTGCTGCATGGTTGCTTTAATACGATCATACAACTCAATGCCTGTTTTCATATACGCTAAAAAACCCGCAAACAAATCATTAGCCTGCTTTACCAACGGCTCCAGCTTTTCATTATATTGCTGGTTCAGCGTCTGCTTCACAAAGTTTTTCCGCTCTTTTTCCTGGTCTTTTTCCCACAAATCGGCTACCCCTTTTACAAATTCTTTAGCAGTTTTGTGAAATTCAACAATCCCTTTTTTAGTCTCTTCATTTTGAGAAAAGATGTCGCCCAGCTCCTCATGAAGCAGGTTAAATTGTTCATCCAATCCAGGTGTTGTCATCGTTTATATATTTGTGGTATAAAGATAGTCGTTTCTCCCGCCGGTTTCAATCTTGGGCTTGCAGGTGATACCGGTACATTTTCAGACTGTATAAAGATACTAAACAGGCCTATGCTCTACTGTACATAGTCTTTTGTTTTTTAGAAATGAAAGTTAGTTTAGAGGAAGCATCAAAATAGCAGGAGAAAAATGTAAACAGTACTCACAGCCAGCGCAAGTGTTCCAGTAGCTTGTTGAAGTTTGAGCGAAACGTAATTTTAATTCAACATGAAAAGCAGGCCTGCCGACTAAAGCGCCGGGACACGGTGCGGCTGGTAAACTAAGGAGTGATTTAATAATAGTTAAGTTCTTTAGATTGGCTATAAGACTATAAAAAGAAAAAGGGAATTGAAAATTGTTTAAAAGTACCGGTCACACTGTGTCCCGCACTTCAGTCCTATCGTCTGGACACATCTTTTATCACACTCCGAAGAGCCTGTCCGCCTGGGCGGAAGTGCCGTGTTTATAGAGAACGTAGGAATAATGAAAATGGCTCCGAAGAGCCTGTCCGCCGTGGCGGATGCCACGTGTATAGGTTTGAAAATACGGGGCACCTTCGGAGCCTGTTAACTACTCTTGATTTTATCTTGCTATAAACACGCCGCTCCTTCGGAGCAAATCCACATAGACTATAAATGTGTCCACACAATAGGCATTTCAGTCGGGAGATCTATGTTTCATTTTAGATTTAAGTTTGCTTTGCAAGACTTAAAGTAGCGGGGACAGGCTGTACAACATTGGCTTCATCGTTGGCCTTCCAGGTCCGACAAAGCCTTATTTGTTGGCTGCCGTACTAATTGTAAACTTTACCTAAGAGCCATCATAGTTAATCCTTCAACTCATTTACATCAGTCGGTACTCTAAATATTTTCTGACTGTTAGTTTTTAAATTCTTCCTGCCAAAGATAAATTTGCACTGAACACAAATGACTGAAGCGTCTATTGGAATAAAAGTTACATAACGATGTTTAAATTCTTGCTTAGGGTTTATATAACTGGCGTTCGCAAATAATCGTTTTTTTCCACTTATTCGTTCATCAATTGTTTTTGCGCAACTTAGTTGATAATGGACTTTCTCATTGCCATCTTCGATGCTATCTCCTTTTGACAGGTAACGGACTGTTATTTGGAAATCTCTGTATGTTAGCCGAACCAAACTTTTATTACTTAAAAAGGAAGTAACTTCTATAATCCAAGCTTCGTTTTGAATGCCGACAAATCTAACATCAATATCAATATTTGCAGCTGGTTCTTTTTCCCGTTGATATATGAATTTCCAATAAACCCATAGCCCACCAATAATGACTGCAAATGCCTTTAAATATTCAGGAATGAGTTTTAATATGTTTGTTGTACTCAACACTTTTCAAGGATTTGCAGTACTTTATTGTAAAAACTTGCAGGGATGCTTTTGTAGTTTTTCATCATTTGTATCGTTTTGTATTACGCCCTTAAAGAATTTTTTGCCTTTTTTTTTAAATGCGACTTTAATAAGTATGGCAGCTAACAAGAGTCTGTGAAAAACCTCTCGCCTTCCACAAACATACACACAAAATGATTTAAGAAAAAGTTCTGGTCTATTTTAGCACATGCAATTTATAACAGGCAGCGACCGGCATCAAATCGTTTTTGCGACCCTTGATAATCAGGTATCCCATGACAACCCTGTCCGGCTCATAGATGCTTTTATTGACAAGCTGATCTGGATAAACTGGGCTTTAAAGTCACCGTCTACCTGCTCAAACTACCACTAAAAGTCCGGCACCCCTGCACAGGGCGCACATTTTTTGTCAAAAAAACCCCATAAGCAAAAAGTTTTTCTCCGACCACCCACCTACCTCAAGGTTTCCGCACACGGCGGACAGGCTGTACAACATTGGCTTCATCGTTGGCCTTCCAGGCCCGACGAAGCCTTATTTGTTGTGCGTTCGTGCTTCTTTATCGTCATTTGAAAAGGGTCGGTGAAATCTTTACGTCTTCCTGTTCCTCCCAAATATCAATAAGTTGTTTTGTGTTCAAACCCATTAAGCTCAAAAATATCGTACGTCCACGAACATTCACACAAAGGCAGGTCTTCGCTACCGGTGAGCCAGCCAACTATTTTGGTAAGGCTGGCACAGGGATAATAAAAACCGGCTTTTAAATACACCTTTCCTTTTAAGCCCGAAACGGTTGTGCTAATACTTAATGACTTAGGAGCATCGCTTGAATATGTTAACGGCATATTGACAGCCAATAACGGATCAACGGTTGCCACCAATTCGGCATAGGCAATAAGTGCATCAGCACCTCCGGTGGCAGTAAACCGCGAAGTGATATAAGGTGCTATTTCACCAACCGCAGACAAATTATTAGGGTCAAGTTTGCCGCTGAATACAACCCCGACATCGGCATCTAACCCCGCCGTTATTTTTAAAGGAACCGGTCCTAAAAAGAAGCGTTGGTGAATGAACTCCTCGCTTATATCCCGGTGAAATGTTTTGTTCATGTCTATGATACCTTCCACATTCTTGGTAAACTCATACGACTCATTGGCCAGCCCATTCAATGCCGAAAATGTTGCAACTGCCCCGTTGGGTTCTGTTTCCCCTTTATTACCGGTCTTCAATCCCACTACGCCGGTAACCTCTGCGCTCACCATAGGGTAATCTATGCTTGCAGGTTGGGCATCATCAAAAATGTGCAGGAAATTATAATAGCTTACCCCAATAGATACATTCCCTTGTATTTTGTAGCCAAAGGTTTTTGGTGTGAAGGTTTTATCTCCATCCTGAAATCCTCTCGATTTAAAAGTATGGAAGCCCTTACCTTTTACATACACCGCAAAAGGACTATTGCTGCCCTCATCTGGATAGGAATACGTAACGGGAACTGAATTCGATTCACTTGGAGGAGGTATATGAATGACCAATTGTTCTGCATATTCTACTTCCAATTGAGGTGAAAACCTGATTGCTTCATTTTTATCATTGTATAATACGGCACGGATAAAATATAAGGTGGCGTCGTTACCGAAGTGGCCAACCAGGTTTTCCAATTCTAAGTTGTACTTAAAAAAGGAAGATGTAGCCAAATTTTGTTTAGCTTCCGCCGACAAAAAGTCCTTGCTGTTACCAGGAGTATAATTCCAGCCAATGTTTGTTTGCTCAAATGATTTTACGATGCTCTGCTGATTGATGTCTTTCAATGTTTCATCAAAAGGCATCGAGCTTACCTGCCAAACTATTTTTTTAATAAGAATTTTACTGGAAGTAGGCACCTGGCCAATAATAGAAAAATGGCGTGTTCCATACACTCCCGAAGCGTTCTTTGCCCAATGAGGCGGGAATTCCTGATTAGTATTGTCCTCCTCAGCTGGTACAATATACATATCCGGAGTCCATAGATTATTCAAGTTAAACATTGTGATCAGTGGAGTTGTATGGATCCTTACGATGGGTTGGGGCCTGCCGCCTTTTGCCATATCTTTTGGCAGCAGTTTGAAATTACTGGTTGCGTAATTTGCAAACTTATTGGTCTTAAAATTCGTGTAAGCTCTCTGATCAGGTGCGGGTCTCAGTTCAGACAAGCCGTTAGGCTGCCGCAGCGACCTTCCCCTGGTGCTTAATTGTTTTTCCATTTCATTTACCTGGTTGTAAAAAGCCTTCACTGTCGTAGTACGAATGGTGCCGTCGGGCAATTTTATTTTCATTGTTGCATTGGAATCAAGCACTTTTCCTGTGCTAGGATTTCTCAATTCAAATG
>JAYTGA010000219.1:0-29946 GCA_043733905.1 Segetibacter sp. | reverse complement strand
TGCATAGGCGAGTTGATAGAGCAAAAAGTTGCTGATGCGATATTCGCCGCTTGTTCTTATCATTAGTTCGGGATCGGGAAAGTCGCTGGTGCAGAGGTAATTTTCCAACGTCTGATAGGTGATGTCGTTGGGTTCTATTTTGTTTTGTTTTACATCAATGGCAATGTTTTTAACCGCATTTAAAAGTTCCCAACGGCTGCTGTAGCTAAGTGCCATTATCAGGTTTAGACCTGTGTTTTGGCTGGTCATTTGTTTGGCTTCCACCAATTCGTTAGAGGCATATTCCGGCAGCATGTTCATGTCGCCGATGACGTGTAATTTTATGTTATTTTTATTGAGCGTGTCCACTTCACGCCTGATGGTGTCCACCAGCAGTTCCATCAGCCCGTTGACTTCGGTTTCCGGCCTGTCCCAGTTTTCGGTGCTAAATGCATATAAGGTCAGGTAGCCAATGCCCAGTTCGGCGCAACCTTCCACAATGTTTCTTACACTTTCCACCCCGTGAAAATGACCAAACAACCGGTCTTCGCCTTTCTCTTTCGCCCAACGGCCATTGCCGTCCATAATGATGGCAATGTGCTGTGGCAGGCGGGAAAGGTCTATTTGTTCTTTAAGATCTTGCATGATAAGTGAGACGCAAAAATGATTCGGAGGGTAAAGTTAGGAAAAGGGTTTTGTTTAAACAGTTTACATCGTGAATCTGTTAATCAATTTTTCATCTATGACAAAATCTTTAGGAACAAATTTCCAATCGCAAAACCTATAAGGTTTTAGAAACCTTATAGGTTTGCTGCTTAACATTTATTCATTTTTACCATCTTCCAGTTCAACATGCTTGTGCCGGGGCACCCAATAGTTCATGATTTCATTAGGATCGGCAACACAATCATACTTGTTGATGAAGTTGATAACCCTTGGGCTATATACTTTTTGTAGCCGGAAGTTTTTAATATAATCCGCACGGGCAATCAAATCCACCATCCTGAAGGACTTCCTTTTTTTGCCTAAAACCCGAATGTTTTCATGCCCGGGGCCGCCGTAAATAAACAGGCAATAGACCTTAGTGCCACCACTAAAATGTTTGGTGCCGCTTTTTATTTCTTTGTTTGTGCCATAGTGGTGTTGGCAAATAATATTGCCAACTACACATTCTTCATACTCATTACCATTTTCGTCTTTCATGGCTCCGTTATTTTCACTAACAACTAACAATTAAACTTTCACCATCTCCCCCACCACCCGCATCGTCTCCACACTCACCGTACACACCCGTTGTAGCAAATCAATCACCTGTTCTTTATAATCTGCAAAGCGGTAGGTGTTGAAGTATTCGGCAATGGTGGGGTCGCCGGGTTTCTTTTCTTTGTATTGGTCGAGAATCCACTCCAATGCGCAGCGGTTGCCGAGTTTATATTCCCAGGCTATTGGGGGAATGCCTTTGATGGTGGTGTATCCGTCCAGCACTATTTCGCCAATTTCTTTAAGGGCTTTTAGTTTTCCTTTTTCTGCAAGGGCTACGGCTTCTGGACTTCTTAGTTCATACGCTACACTTTCTACCGTTAACCCATACGGCTTCACCGTTTCGTAGTTGATGTGCAGGTTCATGAGCTGCTCACCCCATGTTGCCCATTTCCAAAAGTCGTCGTAGAGCGGTATGCGGGGGAACTCCCGTTTCAAGTTCAGCTCATACTTTTTGCGGTATGCGGGGTGGTGGAGGACGGCATAGACGTAGTGGAAGATGTCCGTCTTTTTGATGTCGGATTTGGTGATGTCTGATGTCTGATTTGAGGAAGCCTCATAGGTTTTGCGGAACTGCTCCAACGCCCAATCGGATATGTTCTCTGTGAGGTTGCCGGATTTGTCGTAGCGGTAGAGGGGGAGGCATTGGCAACCCGCGGGCAAACAATTTAAATCAACAAGTGAGTTGGCTGATAGCAGAAAAAAATCTTTTGGAGATGATAATCCGGGAATAACAATGCAATCATTCTGTATCTCTTTTTTGTAAATGTCAAACCACTGGTAAGTCATACCATTGAAGTGTTTATCATAGTAGAAGAACGGCTTGACATAAGGTCTGTATAGACTCTTTGTAATTTTTATCCTTTCAAACTTCTTCTCAATATTCCTTTTTGAATAGTTAGAAAGCTCTCTGTCCCATTTGATATCTTGGCTCTTTTCTAAGAGTTTATTTGTCCTTGATTTCTCATAAACTTCAGTAAAGAACTTCATTTTTCCTTTCAAATTATTTTCTGAGAAATCATACACCCATTCATCTCGTTGTGTAGCTATTCCTCTTGAAAATAATTTGAAAATAGCTTCTTCATTTTTACCCGATTTCGTGTCTTTATCAATTATTGGTAAAAATTCATCCCACTCGTTTTCAGATAAATTAATCCAGTTGGCGTGTTTATCCGGATCTATTTTTTCAAAATCCAAATGCTCTATTCTTGATTGACTTAGCCAGGTTAATTTTTCCGATGCTGTTTCCATTTCTGGCCGGCGAATGTATTCTATGCGTACATTTTCCTGCGAAAAAAATCTCTTTTCCCCATACTCAATGACAGGTTCACTTACCATTGACAACTCGTTTTTAAGATGTTGAAACTCTTTTTTTGTTTCTACAAAAATCTTGTTGTTTTTCTTTATTAAAAACATGATTGCAATACCTGTCTGAATGCCAAATACATTATGTTTTGACCCTGATAATTTAGGATTGGCCCGCACATCGCCACCCAAGTCAACGATGTATAAATAATTGAACTCGCTTGCCACCATTTTTCTAAAACCATCAAATGCTCTTCCATCAATAAAGCTTCTGTTGGTGATGAGGGCTATAATGCCATTGTCGTCTAATCTATCCATCGCCCATCTATAAAACCGTATGTACATATCATACACGACAATTTGGTTTTGAGCTGTGCCATATTTTATAAACGTCTCTCTGATCCGTTTGTCTATTTGAGAATAACCCCTGTTGGCGTTTTGAAAATTATAATTCTCCTGCTTGGCATTGTAGGGCGGGTTCCCAATAATCACACTAATCTTTCTTTGGTTTTGCCTTTTAATCCGGTGTGCATTTTCGGCGGTTACTCCAAACAAGTCGCCTTGTTTACCAATCCAGTTATAACCAGTGTTGTCAAGCGTGTCCACAAAGCAGAGGTTTTCAAACTCCTCGTAGGCGCCCATCTTTTGCTTGTAGGTATATTCTATGTTCAGGTTGGCAATGTAGTAGGGCAGAATGGCGACCTCATTGGCGTGTAGTTCGTGTTTGTATTTGTGCTTCAACTTTGCCGCAGGCAAATAGTCAATGATGTCGCAAATGAAAGTGCCGGTGCCGGTGGCGGGGTCTAAGATTTCCACGTTTTTATCACCCAGTGTTTTGCCAAAATGTTTGTGCAAAAGATAGTCGGTGCTTTTAATCATGAACTGCACAATCTCCGCCGGGGTATAGACAATGCCCAGCCTGTCTGCGGCCTTTGGGTTATACCCTTTGTAGAAGTTTTCATACACCACTTTCAGGAACTTTTGTTTCTCGTGGTGGTCGGCAATACCGGCTGCCCTTGCATTGATAGTGTCGTAGTAATGCTTAATGCCCGCCAATGTTTGGCGGCGAATGTTGCCGGTAAAAAACGTGTTGACCACTTTGTTCAGTTCGCTGGCAATATTGTTTTCCTGGTGAAAATGCGGCTCATCAAAAATGGTGTTGAAAATGTCCGCACTCAGTATGTGCTGTATCATCATCTCCACCACATCCGCCGCAGTAATGGCGGGGTTAATGGAAGTTTGGCAGAGTTCAAGAAATGTTTGCTGCGCAGTAATGAGCGCCGTGTTGGTTTGCGATTGCTCCTCTATGATTTGCCTGATGGCTTCCGTCACCTGCGGAATGTCCTGCTTGAATTTTTCTATCGCTTCGCGAAAATCATGCACCTCCGGTCTTTCGTAGTGAATGAACCGGTGCAGGATGGCATCCAGTTTGGCTTCGTCGTGCATGTCCACCCGTTGCACTTCTTCGCCGTGTTGATACAGCACAGCGGTCATGCTGTCTTCAAAAAGGATGTTGTCGTTCGGGTAGCCCTTGCCAAACTTCTTACTGATTTCTTCGTTGATGTCATCACTTTCATCCTTGCTTTCCCAATATCCCCAATCGTTGCGGATGTAGTCTTTCAGCGTACCATCGGGGGTAATGATTTTGCCCTGTTTGTTTTTGGTGCTGATTTCCGCCACCAGCATCAGGTCTTTCTGCCGGGCATATTCATTCAGCAAATAGTAAAACGCATTGCGGATAGCAGTTTCCTTTTTGCTGCCGCCAAAGCGTTTTATTTTCTCCACCTCAGCGTAGTAGTTGGTAATGGCAAATGAACTCATGGTGCTAAAGTAGGTACAAAACCTACATTCACAAAAACCTATAAGGTTTTAAAAACCTTATAGGTTTGGACATGGCAGTGTGTCTTTTCAGCCAAACAATCTTAATTTCACACTAAATAAAAAAGTCGTTCTTCATGAAAATTGCAACCATCAACATAAGTAGCTCCAATGGCAAACAGGTCATTGACATTCCCGATGACATGCGGATCAATGATGACAAAATTTACCTGAAACAAGTGGGTAATACGCTGCACCTTATACCCTTTCACCATGCATGGGATAGCTTAACAGACAGTGTCAATTTGTTTACCCCTGATTTTATGAACGAACGCCAGCAACCACCTATTCAGCCACGAGAACTTTTTGACTAATGGAATATCTTCTGGATACCAACATTTGCATCTACATCATCAAAAAGAAACCGCTCAATGTCTTCAACAAGTTCCAGACATTAAGTGTAGGCAGTGTGGGCATTTCTGCTATAACCCTTGCAGAACTTGAATATGGAATTGCTAAAAGTATGAACCCCGAAGGCAACAGAGCGGCTTTAGAAAAGTTCCTTATTCCGCTAAACATTCTTGATTTCGGGATTGACTCAACAAACGAATACGGTAAAATTCGGGCTGCTTTAGAAAAACAAGGCACACCAATCGGCTCACTTGATTTATTAATAGCTGCACATGCCGTGAGCCTCAATTTGATTCTTGTTACAAACAACGAGAATGAATTTGAAAGAGTTGAACACTTGAAAATAGAAAACTGGGTGAAATACCTATAAGGTTTTAAAAACCTCGTATTATAAACAACATAAAAAATTATTCAAAATTCCTTTTCAAACTGCCATTTATGACGTGAAAGAATTTTGTTCGTCCCTATTAAATTTAAATTCCTTTGTATCAATAGATAGAGCAGTAAAGCTAACCTGCTTTCCAGGTAATGTTTCGCTTTGCAAATAGTCGTTTTTGGAAAACGCAATGACTTCGAGTTCTTTGCCGACATAATCTTCTGGCACCTCAAAGAAAACCGTCTGATTGTCTGGAATGATAATAGTTGGATCACAGTTTCTATTTTTGTATTTAATCTCTTCGATTAAACCTTGAGTTTATTGAAGGTATTCATATTCTAGGCTTCTAAAGATCCTAAATCCGTTATTTATCCGAAAGCTGTAGTATAGCCTTACTTTACTCGCTAATTCTTCCTCATTATTTCAACTATTTTTGCCCAACAAAAAAACAATTTTTTTATGCAGGAAATCATTGACCAATTGACAGAAAAAGCCGGGCTGACACCGGAGCAGGCGCAGAAAGCAGTAGAAACAATTGCAGAATATGTGAAAGAGAAATTCCCCATGCTGGGCGGTGCGGTTGACCAAATTTTCAAGAGTGGAAACTCTGAAAATTCAACCGGTTCAAGTTTTGGAGGGTTTGGTTTACAATAGAAAGGTTGTGTTCTCTGTTTAGTGAATTAAATGTGTTTACAATTGAAACGACCCTTACATTTTCTAAAATGAACAACCCCTTTTTGCGACCTGCAACAGGGGTTGTTTTATTTCAAAAAAGTTGTGTTCCCTAATTTTTGATCAGGCATGTAGCACTTCCCTGGCGATGACCATTTTTTGCACTTCGCTGGTGCCTTCGCCAATGGTGCAGAGCTTGCTGTCGCGATAAAATTTCTCAACAGGAAAATCTTTGGTGTAGCCATAGCCGCCAAAAATTTGCACCGCATCGGTGGACACCCTCACCGCTACTTCGCTGGCATAATATTTTGCCATTGCAGACTCCTTGGTCATTTTTTGGCCGCGCATTTTCAAATCACAGGCTTGCTGAATCAGCAGTTCGGCAGCTTCAATTTCGGTGGCCATGTCGGCCAGTTTGAAACTGATGCCCTGGAAACTTGAAATAGGCTTATCGAACTGGTGACGTTCTTTACTGTATTGCAATGCAGCTTCGTATGCTCCACGGGCAATGCCCACACTTAGGGCTGCAATGGAAATCCGTCCGCCATCCAGCACCTTCATCGCTTGCCTAAAACCATCGCCGACTTCGCCAAGACGTTGTGCATCGCTGATGCGGCAGTTGTCAAAAATCATTTCAGCGGTTTCGCTGGCTCTCATGCCCAGCTTGTTTTCTTTTTTGCCTCCGGCAAAACCAGGAGTGCCTCTTTCCACTACAAAAGCAGTGCAGTTGCCACTTGTCCGTGGTTCGCCAGTGCGGGTTATGACCACGGCCACCTGTCCTGTAATGCCATGTGTGATCCAGTTTTTGGTACCATTCAGCACCCACATATCCCCGTCTTTTACGGCAGTTGTTTTCATGTTGCCAGCATCGCTTCCGGTGTTGGGCTCGGTCAGTCCCCATGCGCCAATATGCTCTGCAGTGGCCAGTTTGGGAAGGTATTTTTTCTTTTGCTCCTCATTTCCAAACAACAAAATGTGGCCTGTGCAAAGTGAATTGTGAGCAGCAAGGCTTAGCCCTATAGATCCGCAAACTTTTGATATTTCCTGAATGATAGCGTTGTACTCAAAATAAGACAAACCTGCGCCGCCATATTCCTCCGGCACCAGCACCCCCATTAGCCCAAGGGCACCCATTTGTTTCATTATTTCTACCGGGAACTCCTGGCTTTCGTCCCACTCCATCACCCTGCTTTTGATGTGTTGCAGAGCAAAATCCCGAGCCGTGGCAGCTACTTGTTGTGTTAATTCAGACTCTTGAAAATTCATATTGCAAATCGTATTTTAGAGAGCAAAAGTAAGGCTTGTTTGAAAAATAAAAAGTTGATTATTAATGTTCGAATCGTGGATAATAAGTCTCTATTTTTTCAGGAACACTTATTCGATGAATTTTAGAAAACAGAAATAGAAAATAGTTAGACCGACACCGATATTCTTTCCTTTGCAGGGAATGTCTTTCTTGATGAAGAAGCAATGGGTCTGTTTAAACACAATACTTCCGCAAAGCAAAAACGAATTATTAAAAACATCCTTAAACCTAAAAATGTCTTTATCGGGCAAATTTTTTTTCTTTCTACCCAACCCTCGCAATCATTTGGCTGTACATTGCAATTAAGGAATAAACCAGGCTTTTTAAACGTTTTGAAATACCAATTGTCTGATGATGAAAAACAATCAGGCAGCAAAACTTAAACAAAAGAGTTCTATCACCATACAAAAAACCGTTGTTATATGAAACACTTGTATTCTTTTCTTCTTTCATTGTTTTTTCTTACCACTGCCATGAGTCAGTCTTCCGGCTATGTTGTGGTAAAAGGGTATGTAAAAAATACAAATGGTGTAGCAGTCGCCAACAGGGCTGTCAACATCATTCCTGACAGCATCAGCAGCAATTGTGCACTCAACCACACCCGCTATACCAATGCAAACGGGTTTTATGCAGACACGCTGGCGTGTACCAGTCCTATTTATTTTGTGATTGTACGCACGGCCAACTGCAACAACACCTATCTGACCAACTATGATAGTGTGCCTTCCAACAAAATAGTTGAGAGCAATTTTACGATTTGCGTAGCAAATACAACTGTCTGCCATGCTTCTTTCTATGATACTGTGGCCGGGTTCAATGTCTATTTTCAAAGCGGCACATCCACTACCAGCAGCGGCGACAGCATTAAAGAACGCTACTGGAGTTTTGGCGATGGAACTTCACTTGGGGGCAATGTTGTTAATCCATTACACACGTACACAGTCAACAGCACCTACACGGTCTGCCTGAAAATAACCTCCTGGAGTGGATGCAAAGACAGCATTTGCAAAACTGTGGTCATCAACAATGTGACGGCCACTTGCGCTGCTAACTTTAGTTTTTCAGGAAATGCCCGTGTTGTTAACTTTAATAGTTCAGCCTCAGTAGCATCAACTCCACCAGATGCCATTGTTCGCAGAAAATGGGTATTTGGTGATGGAGATACTTTAGGTGGAAATGTGATTTCGCCCACACACACTTATGCGCAAAACGGCAGCTATTCAGTCTGTCTTTACATCTATACGCAATTAGGTTGCACTTCAGTTGCCTGCAAACAAATTAACCTTGCAGACACCAGTTGCCATGCAGCTTTCTCATTTAATATTCCGACATCCAACCCGGTCATGTTTTTTAACGCAAGTACATCCGGCAACAGCACTGCGGTTTCTACTTATTCATGGAATTTTGGCGATAGCAGCGCCACATCTACAGTAGTTAATCCCACCCACCAGTTTCCCGGCCCCGGCACTTACTATGTGTGCCTGACCATTGGCACAAGCACAGGTTGCCATAGCACACAGTGCGAACATGTGACTATTTCAAACACCAGGAGTTGCCATGCTTACGTTGGCATTAATTCACCTGCACCCTTTACCGCTCCTGCTGCTGTCTTATTCAGCAGTATGCAGTCTTACACTGCTGCAGGCGATTCAATTTTGCAAAGATTCTGGTCGTGGGGCGATGGAACTTCAAGTGTACAAGCCAACGGTAACAACATTACCCATACTTACGCCTCGGCTGGTAATTACATTGTCAACCTGATCATTTTAAGTGCCGGCGGATGCAGGGATACCACTCATACTACCATCACCGTTGTGAACGGAACAACAACAGGTTGTCATGCTCAATACTTTGACAGTGTGCTGGGTTCTTCCGTTTACTTTTTCAGCGGATCTTCCAGTGTAGCTGCAAGTGATTCTATCAAAGAAAGAAACTGGGATTTTGGCGATTACAACAATCCAAATCATACATTGGGTGGCAATGTTGTCAACCCGCTTCACCAATATCTTTACAACGGAACATTTACTGTTTGTCTTAAAATAACCTCATGGGGCGGTTGCAAAGACAGCATTTGCAAAACAGTGGTGGTGACAGGTGTGCAGACAAGTTGTGTTGCTTATTTCCTTTACACAACCACCTATCTCAATGCTGCGTTCAGCAGTGCCAATTCTTCTGCACCTACCGGGGATTCCATTGTTCACAGGTATTGGTCATTTGGCGACGGAGACAGCCTGAGCGGCAATGTGGTTTCGCCTTATCACACTTATCTTCATGCAGGCACTTACAATGTTTGCCTGACCATAGTGACTGCAGGTGGCTGCACAAAAACACTTTGCAAATCAGTCACAGTTGTGAATCAATGTGTGAATCCAAGCTTTACATTTACTGTTAGTGGAAATGTTGTGACTTTCAATAGTGCCAACATCTCTTTGCCGGCAGGCGATAGCATCCTCATCAGGGAATGGCAGTTTGGCGACAGCACTTCTTCTCTGAATGGAAATGTTGTTAGTCCTTCGCACACTTACTCTCATACAGGCACCTACCAGGTTTGCCTTGTGATCAGTACCGCCAGCGGATGTGTTACAACAGTTTGCCACCCGGTCACAATTGCCAACGTTCCAACATGCCAAGCTATGTTTAAATCGGTTAAGTTGAACGCCGCAACGTACCAGTTCCAAAGCAGCGGAAGCATGTCTGCAACCAGCGGTGCCATCATCAACCGCAAATGGACATTTGGAGACGGAACAACACTGACAGGCAATGTGATAAACCCGGTTAAAACTTATCAACTTGCCGGCACTTACAATGTTTGTCTTCGCATTGAGACTTCAACAGGTTGCGTAAGCGAAATCTGCCAGCTTGTAAAAATTGGCGATAGCGTGATAGTGCATGTGGATAGCTCTAAGAAAGTAGAGATCATTTCGATCAATCCAAACCCGGCTACCACACAGTTTACTTCTATTGTCTGGAGTAAATATAGTGGCGTGTCTGCCGAGTTGGCCATAATAGATCTATACGGAACAAAGAGATGGAGCGTTAACAGAACTTTAGCCAGCGGCAATAACATCGTAGTTGTGCCAACATCTACTTTGCTTGCAGGTCCTTATACTTTTAAGGTCACAACAACTTATGGCATCAGCAGCAAGCGATTCTATAAATTGTAAGACTAAAAAACAATTAAATAAAAAAGATCCCGCCGAAATTAATCAGTGGGATCTTTTTATTTTGAGGCAATCTCATTTCTAAAATTAATATTCTTGAAAGGCACTACATTTTGATAACCTTTCCACTTCCCAACGCTTTTGATTTTACATCGGTAGCTTCCCCTTTATAGTAGACATTTCCGCTGCCGCTGATGTTGGCTTCAATGCTTTTGCTGGCATTCACCTCAACATTTCCGCTGCCACTTATTCGGGCCGTTGCTTTGGTACTCACAAAATCGCTGCAATCAATATTGCCACTGCCGCTAATACGGGCCTCCAGGTTTTCAGTAGTGCCCCCCTTTAAGCTAATATTTCCGCTGCCCGAAATGGCAACATTTGTTTGACCAAATGATTTTGCCGAAAGACTGACATTGCCACTGCCGGACAAAGAAATAGTCGTTGTTCCGTCGTTGGAGAACCCGCCGTTTCCTTTCACATTGCCGCTACCGGATAGTTTCAGATCGGTTAGCCTGATCATGCTGACATGCACGGTCAGATTGTTTTTGCTTTTGAGGTTTGCATCTTCTTTTGCTTTCACCACCAACATGCCATCCTTTAGTGTTGTTTCTATGTAAGGCAGCAGGTTGTCATCTGCCTCTATGCTGATGGTGTTGCTTTGCCCATAGCTCAAATCCAAATTCATATTTCCATTCATGGAAATGCCTGTAAAACCTTTTAGTTCCCTGGTTTCGGTTTTCAGGTTTCCATTGCCTTCAATGGTTTTCCAGGGGGTAAAACTGCATAATAAGCCTGCGGACATTAGGGAGGATAATAATTTTTTCATTGCTACTGTTTTTTGGTTTTAAAAATGTTTATGAAATATCAACGGGTAACAATGCAATAAGTTACAAGTTGTTTGAAAATGGGTTATTTATTTTCCTGAATTTTTTTCTCAGCCACAATAAAAGGAATAGGAAAGCGTTTTAAGGAAACAGCTTGAATTAAAAAATGAAGAGATAAACTGAAGGAAAAATTTTAACTCAAGAAGAGGGTACACTTTTGGTATTAAATATTTAAATTACTTTTTTTATGGACAATGAGAAACTGATCAACTTCATCGCCGGGAAAATAAAGGATATCCAATATGCTATTTTTTATTGCCACAGCAATCATTCATTGCAGATCAACAATACCATCATCAACTCATCCAAAGTAGATGACAGGGGCAGGATTGTATTTTTTATCAACCGCCCCACCCAGTCTCTCAGCCAGGCAGAGCAGGAGTTTCCTGTAGGTTTAAATTATTTTCAGAAAGGGAAAAACTACTTCATGAATATTCTGGGAAGTGGAAAAATAATTTCTGACCCAAAGGAAATAGCCAACGAAACGGCTTTGCAAAATAATGAGGTGGAAGGGATTCTTTGCAGCAAGGTACTTGTTGTTGTCACCATTAGCAAAGTGGATTTTTATGATACTGATTTTGAAAGAAAAAACCTGTTTCTTAAAAAAATGTGGTCGGTCTTTTCAAAGCTGTTTGACTGGTTTGGTTCTGCATCCCGCAGCTATAAAATGAGGGAACCAACACCATTACACAATTATGGATTTTAGCTTTGATTTTTCCAAAAAAATTCAGGCTTCTTTTCGGAATGCAATAACAAAACTGGTACCGGCACCAAGTTCAGATTTCACATCTATGTGTGCATTGTGCGATTGTATAATGTTAAGCGTGGAAGCCAGCCCAAGCCCCATGCCATTTCGTTTTGAAGTAAAATAAGGCTCAAACAACCGCTGAAGGTTTTCTTTGCTAATGCCGCATCCATTGTCTGTTATTTCCACAAAATGCTCATCGCTAAAGCTTTTAATGGTAATGTGCAGGATGCCTTTGTTTTCGTCCATAGCCTCAATGGCATTGATGATGATGTTTAAAAAGGCAAGTTGAATTTTTTCGGCATCTAACAGGGCCAAAGGCTCCTTTTCAGGATAGGAAATGCGTAGGTTGATGTGCTTAAGTGTTATGCGGTCTATGGCGGATTGAATGGCTGCATCCATGACCCCTGTCAGTGATTCTTTCTGCAGTTTCATCTGTGTAGACATTCTTGAAGAATTGAGCAATTCGGTAATCAGGTCACCAATTCTTTTACTGTTTCGCTGCACAATCTCAAGATATAAATTAGACTCACCATCACTGCCGGAGGCCTGCAATAGTTGCTCAATAGAAAGATTGATATTGTTAAGCGGATTTCTGACTTCGTGTGCAAGTGTGCGGACAAGGCGACCCGTTGCGGCCATTTTTTCAGTTTGTAAAGCAGCCTTTTCAGCTTTTTTCCTGCTGGTATTGTCATGTATGACTCCCTGAATATACTTCTCACCCTGGTTATTTATTTCTATTGATGCAGAAATAATACAGTTTTTGATTTCATTATTTTTCGACACAAGATCTACTTCGTAATCATAAAACTCACCTATTTCGTTTAGTATATCGGAGAAATAAACCTGGTCGTTTTCTCCCTTGAACAAAGAAAACAAATCGTTGCCCTGAAATTCTTCCAGTTCATAATCCAAGAGCTCTGTAGCTGCATAGTTGATGTCTAGTATTTTAAAGTTTGGTGTGCTGGTAAACACGACATCTTTCGATTTTTCAAAAATGCTCCTGTACCTTTTTTCGTTCGCCTTAAGAGCCTGGATAGATGAAGCTCTTTCTAAAGAATAACGAATGCAGCGTTCCAGTTTTTCAGGGTTCAGTTCAGACTTGATAAGGTAGTCGTAAGCCCCGCTCTCCATGGCCTTCACGTCTATTTCCTGTGTTCCTTTACCTGTCAGTAAAACAATAGGTGCTTCGCAACCTTTTTCAATTGCATCGTGCAGCAGATCCATTCCTGTTTTAATGCCCAGCCTGTAGTCAACGAAATAAATATCGTATTGCTGGGACAGCATGTTCTTAAGAGCATCGGTGTAGTTGTAAGACCAATCTACCGTAGATTCCAGTGTGGGAATGGCTTTGATGTATTCCGAAGTGATGAAAAAATCATCCTCATCATCATCTATTATTAATATCTTTTTGGGCTGACTTTTGTTTGACATACTCAATTCCTTCATAGAAAAAACTATCCTTTTCCACTTTTTTAATGAACACACAAAAATGATGAAACAGGTAAAAATGAAAACTACACCTCACTGTTGAACTGCTTATACTGCTTCATTTTGTTGTAAAGCGTTTTCCTGTCCACGTTCAATATTTTTGCGGCCTTGCTTTTGTTATAATTGGCCTTTCGAAGAGCTTCAACAATCAACTCATACTCTGCATCTATGCTGGCTCCTTTCAGGCTGTTTTCATTAATTTCCATACTTCTTGTAACCATAGGTTCCGGTGCTAATTGTCCTTTTGACACATATTGATTGCCCTCATTTTTTACAAATGGTTCTGCCTGGTTTAGCCTCGGTGAGGAAGAAGTATCATCGCTGTTTTCTACAAATTGCAGCCGTGCAAAATTGGTGATTTCAAAAGGAAGGACAGTGGGTGTAATGTATTCTGTATCGGCAAGAAGAGTCGCCCTTTTCACCACATTTTTCAATTCTCGCAGGTTGCCGGGCCAAACATAGTTTTTGAAAATATTTTCCACTTCGGGAGAAAATCCCCTGATGTGTTTGTTCAGTTCAGTATTGGTGATTTTCAGGAAATGCTGCGCAAAAATCATCATGTCATATTTTCTGTCACGCAGTGGCGGCACTTCAATGCTGAACTCATTGAAACGGTGATAGAGGTCTTCCCTGAATTTGCCTTTTCGTGCTGAGTCGAGCAGCCGTTCATTGCTGGCAATAATGATTCTTACATCCAGGTCAATGTCTTTGTTGCCGCCAATCCGACGCATTTTTCTCTCCTGCACCACCCGCAACAATGCCACCTGCACATCATAAGAAAGATTGGCTACTTCATCCAAAAAAATGGTTCCGCCATTGGCTATTTCAAAACTTCCGATCTTTAAATTTAGTGCACCGGTAAATGAACCTTTTTCGTGACCAAACATTTCGCTGCCGGCCAGTTCTTTGGACAATGCACCGCAGTCTATGGCCACAAAAGGCATGTTTTTTCTTTTGCTCCGTTTGTGAATTTCCTGGGCAATGGCTTCTTTGCCGCTACCACTTTCTCCATAAATGATGATGCTGTAATTGGTTGGCGATACCAGGTCTATCTGTTTCAGAATGTGCTTAAACTCAGCACTGTCGCTAAAAATATAATTACCTGAAGAAATAGTATGAGATTTCAGGCCGGGACTTTGGTCATCCTGCGGTGGCAGAGTGGCTGCCAATTTTACGTCGGGCAATAAAGGGGATGTAGATGATGTATTTCCAGGTTTTTTCAAAGCGTTCTTGATGCTTAATAATATTTCATCGGGAAAAAGAGGCTTGGTCACATAATCATAAGCTCCGAGCTTCATTACATCTACTGCTATTTTAATGTCGCTGTAACCAGTAACAATGATAACAGGAACGGAAGGATATTTTTCTTTAATTTTTATCAGCAATTCTTTGCCGTCCATGTCTTCCAGCCTGAAATCGCACAATACAAGATCAGGTTCAATATTTTCCAATGCTTCAACAGCTTTTTTTCCATTGTGAGCCAACACTGTCTCATAGCCGTTTTTCGTCAAAAATCTTTTTAACAACAAACACATGTCCACATCATCGTCAATGACCAAAATTTTATTCATTCGGTAGTTTTAATCAATTAAAGTTAGTTTTAAAAAAACGATTCAGGCCCACATTCTTCTTAACTGTGCCACGGGTATCTGCATTTGCTCACGATATTTGGCAATTGTTCTGCGGGCTACATTAATGCCTATGTTTGCCAGAATGGATACCAATTGCTGATCAGTATAAGGGCTGACTTTATTCTCTTTTTCAATCACACCTTCTATGGCCGATTGAATTACCCGGTTGCTGATGACTTCACCTTCCTGGTTTATGATTCCTTCGGTAAATAAATTTTTAAGAAGAATAATGCCAAAGGGGGTATCAACATATTTGTTGGAAGTGACCCTTGACACGGTGGAAATGTCCACCCCTACTTTGTCGGCAATGTTTTTTAAGATCATTGGTTTCAGCAGGCTCACTTCACCTGTTTTAAAATATTCTTTTTGCAGCTCTACCATAGCTCTCATTATCTGCATCATGGTACCTTCCCTTTGCTTAATTGCATTTACAAACCACTGTGCAGAGCTGAGTTTACTTTTTAAATATTGTGTGGCTGATCTGTCTTTGCTGGCAACGGCAACCTGCACTGTTTCCATCATTGACTGGTTAATATAAAGCGAAGATGATCTTGAGCGGTAAAGATTGACATCCACAACTCCATTGTCGTCCACATTCAAAATAAAATCAGGAATAATGTTGTTGTTAGCTGTGGTAGAGTCCGACTCTTCCAGCAATGGTTTCATTTTTAAAGAAGCTAATAAACGCAACACTATTTTCAATTCATCTTCTTCAATTGACAAAGAAGTCATAATCCGCTCCATGTTTCGATGGGACAAATCTGAATAATGTTTTTCCAGCAGAGTAATGGCAGCTTTTACATCGGGACCTTTTTTATCGCAGTTGTGCAATTGCAATAACAGACATTCACGGGTGTCTTTTGCACCCACGCCCACCGGTTCCAGCTTTTGAATAAACATTAAAACTTCCTGAAGTTCAGGTGCTTCTACCAGTACGCCGTGTTTAAAGGAAAGGTCGTCGGCCATATCTTCCAGCTCCTGCTGCAAAAAACCATTGTTGGTAAGACAATCAATCATGTAATCGGCAAGCTGAATTTGCCTGTCTGTCAATCCTGCAAACTTAATTTGCTCCTTCAGGCTTTCCCTAAAATCTGTATAAGCTTTTATTGGTACATGTGGAACGGCGTCGCTGTTAAAATAGTTTTCATATTCCATTTTGTAATCGGGCACATCGTCATAACCATGTTCTTCCCAATCTTCAAAATCCTGTACATTTTCTTTGGCGCATTTTTCCGCTTCCACCGATTCTTCCTCCTCATTCATTTCCAACATTGGATTTTCTTCCAGTTCATCATGAATGCGTTGGTCAAGTTCCATTACATTAAGATGAAAGATGTTGAGCATCTGAATTTGCTGAGGCAAAATTTTCATCTGCTGCTTTTGTGTTTGAATTTGAGTAAGCATATCGGTTTTTTATTTTTTTAAATATTTGTACACTCTTTAAAACCAATTAGACACCAGAAAAAAAAAAACAGAAAAAAAAAATTAAAAGACTGGAAGTCAATTAAGTAGATGCCTATTTTAAAACAACTTAGAAAAAAAATAAATTTTATTTTTGGTATAAAAAACGAAAACCGTAGAAAAACTTCTACACAGAATTTTTATTCTTAACTTTTAAAAACTGTATCTTAAAAAATTGGCATTAAAAATATTGAACAAGATTTTCACTTTTAAAAAAATTAGTTTAACTTAATTTCCTTTTTTTGCGCAATTGTCTCTACAAAATATCATTATTCATTTTCATGAACTAAGATTTTCACAATGGCCGTATTTTTTATCTGTTCTTCTATCATGAACATGAAAAAAATATTGATCATAGACGACGAAGTGGATTTTTGCATGCTCCTGAAGTTTTATTTGACTAAAAAAAATTGTGATGTCTGCATCTCTCACAATCTTCATGACGGATTAGAATTGATTGAAAATAATCACCCGGACATTATAATCCTTGATAATAATTTACCAGATGGATTAGGATGGCCTGCAGCGGCACAAATTCTTGCCATTGATCCGGCAGTTCATCTTTTTTTGATCAGTGCAAACAAATCCAATGTGTCTAACACCCTTGACAACCTGCAATTTCATGTAGTAGAAAAGCCTATTTCCATGTCCCAAATTGACAATTTTTTAAAATAGTTCTCATTGAGTAATAAGTTTTATCTTCTAATGTAGAAATGTTTCCCCAAAGCATTGATTATGAAGGTGAAAAGGGTTAGCCTTGTTTGAAAAATTAAAGGCAAACGTTTTGTTTGTATGGTCTATGTAAACATTTAAAAAATCATTTACATTCATCAACCCATTTTGTCTTTTTATAAATTTTTCATGAAAAAAATCAGCCTTTTATTCTTCTCACTCGCAGCTTTCATATTTTCTTATGCTCAAAAAGATAGTTTACAAGCACGACTAATTCTGATTGGTGATGCAGGTGATTTTAAAAATGGACGGCACCCGGTGATAGATGCTGTCAAACAAACGACTACCATTGATAAAAAAACAACGGTTCTTTATCTTGGTGACAACCTGTACTCAACAGGTTTGCCGGACATGCAAAGTGCATTTTATGACATCCGCAGGACTGTGTTGGACACTCAGATTAACATTGTAAAAGGGACTGAAGCAAAGGTTTATTTCATACCCGGCAATCACGATTGGGATGGAGGTGGCAGAGGTGGCTGGGATGCCGTGTTGAGAGAGCAGGATTATATCAACTCCCGGAGCGATGAGAATGTGCAGTTTCAACCACAGGATGGTTGCCCAGGCCCGGTGGAAGTGAATGTTTCAGACAATGTGCTGCTCGTTCTCTTCGACAGCCAGTGGTGGATCCATCCTTTTGATAAGCCGGGTGTTGAGTCGGATTGTCCTTACAAAACCAAGTTTGAATTTTTAAATCAACTGGAAGATATTCTTTCGAAAAATCAAAAGAAACTGATTATTCTTGCCTGCCATCACCCGTTTAAAAGCTATGGCATTCACGGCGGATATTTTACCCTGAAACAGCACATTTTTCCATTGACGGACTGGAAGAAAAATCTTTACATCCCGCTGCCTGTCATCGGTTCCATTTATCCCATTACCCGTGGCGTGTTTGGCCTGCCCGAAGACCTGTCTTATCCTGCTTATGAAAACATGATCAAGGACGTTACCAAAGTAGCGAGAACATATCCCAACCTTATTTTTGTTTCTGGTCACGAACACAATCTTCAGTACATCAAAGACAGTGTTTTCCATTATATCGTCAGCGGTAGCGGAACCAAGAGTACAAGAGTTTCCAACGGAAAAGATGCTCCATTTACTTCGCAGGACAATGGGTATGCTGTATTGGAAATCTCAAAAAACAAATCAGTTGATCTGAGTTTTTATACAGTAACTGATTCCATCAGGAAGGCTTTTTCAGATCATGTTTTAAACTTTTCAAAACTGCCGCCGCCGAAGTTTGAAGACACCATTCCCGAAGTGAAGGTGTCCAAATTTGCTGACAGCATCACCTTTTCTGCTAACAAAAAATATGCAAAAGCATCGAAGACCAAACGATTTTTTAACGGAAATAATTACCGTGCAGAATGGGCGCAACCGGTGAAGCTGAAAGTGTTTAGAGTAAAGGAAGAAATGGGCGGTTTTAAAGTGACTGGCATTGGAGGCGGACACCAGACACGCTCATTGAAACTGGCTGATAAAGATGGACGTGAATGGAGTTTGCGGTCGGTGAATAAAGACCTGACCAAGATATTGCCGCAAGGTGTGAAAGGCACATTAGCTCAAAAATATTTACAGGATTTTATTTCAACTGCACATCCATATTCGCCGCTCATTGTTCCTACACTGGCGCAGGCGGTCAATGTCACTGTAGCGGCTCCTCACATCATGTTTGTGCCAGACGACCCGGCTTTAGGCACTTACCGGCCTTTCTTTGCAAACACTGTTTGTCTACTTGAGCAAAAAGAACCTGTGCCAAAAGGAATAGACACCAAAAGCGAACAAAAAATTGTCAACAAACTCTACGATGACAACGACAACCGTATTGACCAGAAAGCTTTTTTAAGAGCCAGGCTGCTCGACTTTCTGATAGCCGATTGGGATCGTCACCTTGACCAGTGGAGGTTTGCAGAGTATGACACGGGCAAAGGTAAATTATACATTCCCATACCCCGGGACAGGGATCAGGCATTTACCTATTCCGATGGCATTTTGCTGAAAGCTGCCACCTCCAATTTTATTCCTTTTCTAAAAGGGTTTAGAAAAAATATACCCGGCATACAATGGCTTGCATATTGGGCTAAAGACCTTGACCGGAGTTTTCTAAACAAACTGGACTCTTCTGAATGGAGAAAAACACTGAAAAGCTTTACAGCCAACATTTCCAACGATGTCATCAGTAAGGCTGTCCACAATCTTCCGCCAGAAATTTATAAAATCAGTGGCCCTGAAATAGAATACAAACTTAAAAGCCGCCGTGGTCATTTAACCAATGCGGCCATGAAGTATTACAAGTTTCTTTCTAAGCAGGTCAACATTACAGGCAGTAACAAGAACGAGTATTTCAAGGTAGAATCAGTGGGTCGAAACCTTCAGGTGAGGGTTTATAAAAGAACCGGAAAAACAGACTCTGCTTCTCTTATTTACAACCGGGTTTTTGAACCTTCCATTACCAAAGAAATTTCGCTTTACGGGCTCAATGGCGATGATTTTTTTGAGATTGATTCCAATGCCCACTCCTCCATCAAGCTGCGCATCATAGGTGGACGGGGAGAAGACACCTTCAACATCAACGGAAGGGTGAGAAATTATTTGTACGATTTATCAACGGAAAAAAATTTCATCGAAAATGCACGTCGCAGCAAAGTCAGGTTTTCTGATGACCCGTTTGTGAACAGGTATAGCCAGACTGGCTTTAATTACAACCGCAGCAGCTTTCCGACGATCAATGTCGGATTCAATGGCGAAGACGGTATGCTGGCAGGCGTAGGTTTCAGCAGAAAAATTTTCAACTTCAGAAAGGTACCTTATTCTTCCTTTCAGCGGCTGTCAACGCTCTATGCCTTTGCCAGCAATGCTTACAAGATTCGCTACGATGGTGAATTTAATAATATTTCCGAAGGCAAATATGACCTCGTTCCCAATGGCGAAATCGGCAAGCCCACCCTTGACAATTTTTTTGGGCTTGGCAACAACAGCATTGTACAGGCAGATAACAACCTGAGCTTTTACAGGGTTCGCTACAACTATGCAACCGTTGATGCGCTGGTGCGGCGAAGATTAAAAAGCATCTTCAGCATTTCTGCCGGGCCAACCTTTTTCAATTACTGGAATCACCAGGCAGACAATGCAGATAAAATTTTGAGTAAACCTACTTTAGTTGGACTTGACTCGATCAATGTTTACCAGACAAAAGCCTATCTCGGAGGCAAAATGCAAGTCTTAATCAACAACCTGAACAGCGAAGTGCTGCCGACACGGGGCATCAACTGGCTGACACAGTTTTCGAGCATGGGCGGTCTCAACAAAAATAGCAAGGGCATCACTTCGGTCACTTCCGACATGACTGTTTACTCAAGCCTGAGCGACCCCGCCGGGCTGGTGAGCATTTTGCGCATTGGCGGTGGTCATGTGTTCAACAACCAATACGAATATTTCCAGGCACTCACTCTTGGACAAAATAATTTTCTCAGGGGTTTTAGAAAAAACAGGTTTGCAGGTCAGTCTCTTGCTTATGGAAGTCTGACACTCTTAATTAAGCTGTTTGAGTCCAAATCATATATCTTTCCCGGATCGGTTGGGCTTATCGCTTTTGACGATGTGGGCCGGGTGTGGGCTAAAAATGAGAACAGCAACAAATGGCACAATGCCACTGGCGGCGGATTATACTATGCACCATTCAATATGCTCATTATTTCTGCCGCACTTGGCTTTTCCGACGAAGGAAAACTGTTTAATTTATCATTAGGCACTAAATTTAATCTCACATTTTAAATCAGGTTTAGGAAAATGGAACACACTGATATTTGCAAGAAAGCTGAAACTTATGTATCCGGATTATTTTCTTCAACTGACACATCAAAACTCACTTATCACAACCTGGAGCATACCCGCAAAGTGAATGCTCATGCACATGAAATTTCCAATCATTATAACCTGATTGAAAACGACAAAATTATTGTCTGTGTCGCTTCATGGTTTCATGACACGGGCTATCTCTTCACAACACCAGAACTGCATGAGGCAAAAGGTGTGGAGCTGATGAGAGATTTTATGAAGCAGGAAAACCAGGATGAGGACATCATCAAAAGCATAGAAGATTGCATTATGGCGACACGACTGCCTGTTCATCCGCACAATTTGTTGCAGCAGATATTGGTGGATGCTGATTCTTATCATCTTGGTACAAAAGAATTTTTTACAACAAACGAACAGGTTTACCAGGAAAATATTCACCAGCATGGATACATTGGCCGCCAGGATTGGAATATGAAGGCTATCAAGTTTTTAGAAAAGCATCAGTATTTTACCAATTTCTGCAAAGAAAAATTGCAGGAAAGAAAAAATAAAAACATTAAACAATTAAAAAAAGAATTGAAGGAACTGAACACACTGATGCCGGAAACAGCTAAAGAAAAAGGCGATAAAAAATCAGATGAGAACCTAACTACCAAGGGCGTACAAACTATGCTGCGCCTCACTTCTTCCAATCACATGCGCCTTAGCGACATGGCCGATGGCAAGGCCAACATTCTCATTTCGGTCAATGCAATTATCATTTCGGTCATCCTGTCTGTGCTGCTCCGCAAGTTGCAGACTGATTCTTATCTCACCATTCCTACCATGATATTTTTGGCTTCTTCGGTGTGTACAATCATAGTCGCCATTCTGGCTACAAGACCCAAAGTAACGGGTGGGGTTTTTAGCGACCAGGATATTGCGACCAAGAAAACCAACCTGCTTTTTTTTGGCAATTTTTATAAAATGCCTTTTGATATTTATGAAAAATCAATGAAGATTATGATGGCAGATGCCGACTATTTATATAGCTCAGTCATCAAAGACATTTACCAGTTAGGTATTGTGCTTGCACGCAAATACAGGTTGATCCGGCTGGCTTACTACATTTTCATGTTTGGCATCATCGCTTCGGTGCTTGCTTTTGGCATTGCAGCATTTTTATATGGCAGTCCAAACGCTATTCCTGACAGTCCCCTTTAAGGAGTGAATTGTGCAGTATTGCAAAAAAGTGAATATGTCAAACTCAAGAAATGAAATTTTCGATTAAAAAAATATTCAGGTTCAGTTTTGTAAGCCGCTACAGGTTTACACTGATCTTTTACATTTCCATCCTCTGGACCATTATTGATTTAGCAATGGTTCTTACCCGCACCGAACCGTCATATTACAGCATTACTTCCGCAAAAGTGTTAAGGGCTGTTTTGGTTTTTGCAATGAGCCTTTTCATCAATTACCTGTTGGTGTTCAAACTCCGCCGGCTGTTCAGGCATCGCTCTTTGTGGATTGGTTTCACTTTCAGAAGCCTGATCTTATTATCTGCGGCTTATGTGGTCAACTTCATCATTCATGCTTCGAATATTTTTTTCATCCTGCATCTGACTGTCGGCGAGGCTTTGGCCAAGTATGGACAGGATGCGTTTCATCCGCAATGGCTGACGCAAAAAGTTTTTTATTGGATGTTGCTTTTCATTCTCACACAATTGATCATTGAAGTCAATGAAAAGTATGCACCGGGAATCTTTATGGATATTTTGCTGGGCAAATATCTGCAACCCAAAATTGAGAAAAGGATTGTGATGTTCATGGATCTGAAAGACTCAACACCTATTGCCGAGAAACTTGGACACCAGCAGTATTTTAGGTTTATTCGGGAGTTTATTTATCAACTGTCCAATGCGCTGATAGAACACGGTGGCGGCATCTATCAATATGTGGGCGATGAAGTGGTGGTGTCGTGGATTTTTTCCGAAAAAAATTCTAAAAGCTGCATGAATGCTTTGATAGATGCACGGAGAAACCTGCAAAAGAAAAGCGAAGATTTCAGGCGGGAATATGGGATCATTCCTGAATTCAGGGTGGGCATTCACATGGGCGATGTGACGGTGGGAGAAATAGGGGTCATTAAAAAAGACATCGCCATGAGCGGCGACACCATGAACACCACGGCACGCATCAGAAGTGCCTGTAGTGAACTGAATCAAAAGTACATCGTCTCAAAAGATTATCTGGACAATGTGGATCTGAAAGAATGGCAAACCGAAAGCCTGGGACTGGTGGAACTGAAAGGGAAAAACCAGGGACTGGAATTGTTTGCTTTGAAAATATAAATATTGGCTATTTGCTTTTTAGCAGAAAAAACAATTAAGACATTACTAAAAAAAAGCAAATAAGTTAGATTGTACATCTATGATTTGACATTTTTAATTTAATTTCAATCAAATAATGGATATGCAAAAAGACTTGAAATAGTTCATTATTCTACCTTAATTTTAAGTTTTGCAAATTTCCAAACTAATATGCTTTTTAATTCCGTTGCATTTGCTTTATTTCTTCCGATAACATTTATCCTACATTGGTATTTCTTCAGCAAAAAAATTACTCAACAGAATTTTTTTTTGATGCTGGCTAGTTACATTTTTTATGCCTGGTGGGATTTTCGCTTCCTTTTTCTACTCATTTTTTCAACTTTTTTAGATTTCTATACCGGAGGCCGCATTGAGAAAGCAGAAAACAAAAAACAAAAAAAAGCTTGGTTATTTATTAGCATATTCGTGAATTTGGGTTTCCTGATGTTTTTTAAATACTACAACTTTTTCACAGAAACATTTGTGGATTCGTTTTCATTAATCGGCCTACAATTTAGTCCCTGGATTTTAAAAATCGCTCTTCCTATAGGTATATCTTTCTATACTTTTCATGGGATGTCTTATGTTTTTGACATTTATTATGGTCTGCAAAAGCCTGTAAAAAATTATATAGACTATTCTTTGTTTGTCTGTTTCTTCCCCTTACTTGTAGCAGGACCCATAGAGCGGGCTCATCACCTTTTGCCTCAGGTACAGATAAAACGGAACTTTAATTATGTCAATGCCGTAGATGGATTACGCCAAATATTGTGGGGTCTGTTTAAAAAAATGGTCGTGGCCGACAGTTGTGCGATTATTGCAAATGATGTTTTTGCGAATTATAATACCGCAAGCGGCAGCTCTCTTTTTTTAGGAGCGGTCTTTTTTGCTTTTCAAATCTATGGCGACTTTTCAGGATATTCTGATATTGCCTTAGGCACAGCAAGATTATTCGGATTTGAGTTATTAAGAAACTTCTCCTACCCATATTTTGCAAGAGACATTGCAGAATTTTGGCGTTCATGGCATATTTCTCTGACAACCTGGTTTAGAGATTATTTATATTTTCCATTAGGCGGCAGCAGACAAGGAAAATATAGGGCTGTTCTAAATACTCTAATTATTTTTTCCATAAGTGGCTTTTGGCATGGTGCCAATTGGACTTTTCTTGCATGGGGCTTGCTGCATGCAATATATTTTATTCCCTTACTGCTTTTCAACCGCAACCGAAATCATTTGAATAAAGTAGCACCACACGGGCATTTGCCTTCATTAAAAGAAGTATGTCAAATGTCGACAACTTTTATAATGGTCGTCATAGCATGGATTTTTTTTCGCTCACCTTCCCTCACAATAGCCTTTTCTTACATTAAGAGAATGTTTTCCAAGAGCCTGTTTACAATGCCACAAAGCATTAAAAAAGAAGTAATCGGATTCATTGTTTTCATGTTAGTGTTAGAGTGGTTTAACCGCAACAAACCACATGCACTCACATTTTCAGTTAATTCAAACAAAACTGTAAGATGGGCTGCCTACTATGTGGTTGCCATGTTGATCTTCTTTTTTGCCCAGCAGTCTCAAACTTTTATTTACTTTCAATTTTGAGTAATGTTCAATAAAAAACTAAACACCATAACTGCTTTTTTGTCAAAAACCTGTCTGTTTTTGATTCCAGTTGCAGGGTTGCATGTGTGGGCTTTCTTTGCCGCAGATGGCAGCACAGACGACAATTATGCAAGATTGACGTCACCGCTGCAAAGCAGCCTTGTATTTGGAACATCGAGAGCGGCACACTGCATTCAGCCTGCTATTATGAATGCTATGTTTCAAGAAGGTGGCAAAAATACCAAGCTGTTCAACTTTGCATTTAACTTAGGCATTTCTCCGTATGGCAAAGCCTATTATGAAGCTATTTTAAAAAAAACCGACACCTCTTATTATAGTCCGAACCGTACCTTTATTATTTGTGTAGATCCCTGGGCAATATCTGTTGAGAGAAAAAATCAAGACAACGACAGTGGTTTGGAAGAATATAACGATGAGAGCCAAATTACTTTTTTACATTCGGAAAATTCAAAACCGAATTTTGAATACTTATATAAAAAGTATCATTCGTGCTGGGGGCAAATTCTTCTCGACAGGTACATTCATTTACATAAATATTCTTACCTGCACCCGGATGGTTGGTTAGAAATAAGTACAAGCATGGATTCTGTTCAAACCAAAAAGCGAACTAAAAATCGAACTAATATTTATGTGAATGAAATGCCTTTGAAATATAAAAAGTCTTTGCAAAGAATAATGTGGTTAGAAAAAACGATTGCTTTTTGTAAAAAATATGGCCAACCAATTATTGTAAGGTTGCCCGTTTCGACACCTATTTTTGAAGCAGAAGAAAAGTATATGCCCGCTTTTGACCAGCAAATGATTAGTCTTTCAAAAAAATATGAATGCCCTTATTTTAATTATGTGAAGACAGGATCAGATTATCTTTATACTGATGGAAACCACATGTATAAGACTTCAGGGGCGGTTTTTAGTAGAAAACTCTCTATTGACATAATTTCATTAAAAAATAAATAAGACTTGCGGTACGTAAAAATCTGCGCTGCTAATAACCATTACTAAAGAAAAGTATAAGTTGATTAATAAAATAAAAAGCCGTCCTGCAAATGTTAAGCAGGACGGCTTTTTATGATAAATCAAATTGTCTTAGTAAGGTCTGATAACCGAATGTGCAGCACCAAGAAGTGAGGTCCATTCTGCTTTGAAATAATAAGCACCTGTTGGGCATGATGAAACTGCATTGCCAGATGCATCAAGACCAAAAGTAACTGTGATGGGGCGAAGCAGTTTGGTATGTTCTATCTGCCCGCTGACCAGTCTGAAATTGCAACTTTGTTTTACAACCATAGGAGCCGTTATCCTTGTGCTGAAATCCTGTCCAAGACGGTTGGTTCCCCACACGGCTACATCGCCTGTGGTGCCACTGGTACCTGTGACAGATATGACAAAACCATTGTCATAAGTAAATGTTCTTTTCTTAGCAATCTGCCATAGGCGGCTTGTGCCATTGTCAAATGTTGCACTCATGTTGCTGCTGGTAACAGTGTGAACGATAGAGGAAACACCTGAGGTAGCCAACTCCCACAAAAGATGACCGGAAAAATTTGTAATCTTTTTTGTGCCATTGAGTACCAAACTTTTATTGTCGCTCAATCTTGTGATTTTTAAGCTGTCAATTTCCACTTCAACATAAGCACCTGCATTTCTCCATCTTAGATTTTTGAGTATGCTTATTTTTACAACTCCATTTCGTGAGCGGGTTCCGCTACAGTTGGTACCATGATAATTTAAAGTAACAACTCTTTTTATTGTAGTGCTGTCGTAGGAAACAGTAACACCGCATGTGTCTGCGGCAGTTTTTCCACTTAATAAAGTGTTGCTTTCCAAAGCCCCGTTTACATCGTCGGACACCGCATCATCTTCGGCAGAAAACATGGCGTGGTCATCACTTTGCACGGTCACGTCGCTGGTTAGGTCAGTTTCTGTGTCAGTGTTGTTCTTTTTGCATCCACCCACCGCAAAGAGTGTTGTGCTTGCCGCAAGCATCAAAATCACATAAATTCTTTTCATGACTGTATTTATTTTTTTCTTAAAATTTTTTTTATTCAAACGATAGACATTCACTTTTCCGTATAGTTTAAAGAGTTTTCCAAAAAAAATAAACGTTCATTGGTTAATATTTTTTTGTTTACTTCATTTCTATAAAAAATTATAGGGAAATAGTGGTCAGTAACTATTGGCATCTATCTCAAGTATAAATCGGTAAAATCACTTAAACCCAACCAGAATTATCAACTGAAACTGTAGTTCCCTAAAACTAAAACTGTAGTTCGCTGGAGTGAACTGTAGTTGAAAATTATTTAACAAAATGGCGTAATTATTAGAATAAAATTCAAAAACTTATCTTACTATCTTGCCTCGTTAGTTAATTGTTTATCTCCTCATATAAAATAATCAGACGATTTTTTTACTAACGAATACAATAATTTGTTCCTTTTTATGTTATGAATACATCTGTTTAAATTTTTTGAATGAGCAGATTGTTTATTCTATTATCAGTAATTAAAAAAAATGTTTTTTACCTGATTCCTCATTTATGAATACGAACCATATACTGGTATTAGAAAATGACCGTCAATACTATGATTTTTTTATTGATCAGCTCTCTTCTTTTGGCTACGAAAAAACACAGTTTTTTCATGTGCAGGTGTTTGATGAAATCAACACCGCTGCTGCAAAAGCATTTTGCCCCGATATTATTTTTGCCTGTTTTAATAATGAGGCTATTAACGAAGTTTTAGAGAAATACAAAAACATTGAGCAATCATTTCCATTTGCAGCGGTTATTATTTTTTCTGAAAAAGATGATGACGGGTTTGCCATTCAATGTGTGCAGGCTGGTGCCCAAAGTTTTTTAACCAAAGGCAAATTCACGCCCTCACAGTTGTACCGTGTTGCAGAATTTAGTTGTGAAAGAAATAAGCATTCCCAAAAAAATGCCATCCAGGAATTCAAAAATAAACAGTCTGCCCTCATCAATTCTTCCAACCACCTGATATGGTCTTTTGATGCTGAAATGAAACTCTTATCATACAATGAGGCTTATGCAAAAAGAATATTGGAGGTGTCGGGCAAGCCCGTGGAGGAAAGAATGCAGTTGCCGGGCAACTTTCATTCATCTGAAAAACAAAAAAACTGGAAAGAATTTTACCGCCGCGCATTGACAGGCGAGGTTTATACCATTGAAGAAACGATTGAAAATATACAAACCGGCCAGACAAAAATAGCCCGGATCAATTTCTTTCCATTTTATGGAATTGATCCTGAAACTGTTATTGGTGTGGCTTGTTATTCACACGATATAACACCGCAGGAAGAAGCAAAAAAAATTATTGAGAATCAGCATGAGCTGTTGAAGGTAAATGAACAAAACCTGCAACGGATAACCACCACGCTACAAAAAATCATGAACTCATCACTGGATGTGATTTGCTCTGTGGATGAAAGCGGAAATTTTTTGCAGGTAAGCAAAGCCAGCCAGTTTGTGTTGGGCTATGAGCCGGAGGAACTAATAGGCAAATCTGTTTATGATTTTGTAGCGCCTGATTTTTTGAACGCTACCAAACAAGCTGCTGCCAACATTATTGAAGGAACAGTTTACATTGACTTTCAAAATTTTTATGTTCACAAACAAGGGCACCTGGTGCCACTTGTGTGGTCTGCACGCTGGGACAAGGATGAGCAAATTATGTTTTGCGTGGCACGCGATGTCTCTACCATGAAAGAAGCCGAAAAGCTGAAAATGGAACATGAGCAACGCATTGATGCCCTGCTGCAAAACGGTGCAGACCTGATAGGAATAATAGACAGCGAAGCCAATTATTTATACATCAGCCCCAATGTGAAAACACTGCTTGGCTATGAGCCGGAGTTTTTATTGGGCACCAGTGCGCTCCACCTCATACATCCCGAAGATGTGAACACTGCTTTGTCAGAATTAAAAAAAGTGCTGGAAAAGGGTGAGATAAAACTTGCCGCATTTAGGTACAAAAACGCACAAAACGAATGGCGATGGGTGGAAACTGTGGCCAGCAATCAACTACACAATCCTGCTATTAAAGGCATTGTGATCAGCAGCCGAGACATAACAGGCAGAAAGGAAAGAGAAGCAGAAAGAGAACTGATAATTAAAGAATTGCTGAAAAGCAACGCCGACCTGAAGCAGTTTTCGTTTATCACTTCGCACAACCTGCGGGCTCCTTTGTCCAACATTACGGGCATCTTAAACATACTTGATTATGAAAGCCTGAACGAGTACAACCAGAAAATGATCACCATGCTTGACAAGTCGGTCAAACAACTGGGTCAGACAATTGATGACCTTGCCAAAATATTGATTCTGAAAAATAATGTGAATGTTGAAATTGCCAACATTGATCTTGCAGAGAAATTTCACCAGGTAAAAAGCGTTTTTGTAAATACTCTCAACGATGTGTGCGCCCATGTGGTCACAGATTTCCAGGTGAGTCACATCCCTTTTAACCCGACCTATTTTGAAAGCATTATGGTCAACCTGATTTCAAATGCAATCAAATACCGCTCAACAAACCGAAGCCTTGTGATTCATGTAGCAACCGCATTAGGAGACAACGGTGATATTGTTTTAGAATTTTCTGATAATGGCATCGGCATAGACATGAAACGTCATAAAAATAAATTGTTTGGGCTTTACCAAAGGTTTCACGACCACATAGAAGGGCAGGGTTTGGGGCTGTTCATTATTAAATCTCAAATAGTCGCATTGGGCGGCAAAATTGACATGAGAAGCGAAGTTGATAAAGGGACAACTTTTAATATCCGGTTAAAGGCAAAGTCATCAACTTAGTGTCTGTTAAAAAATAAGTGATACAATTAAGGGCTAATTTTATAATTCCAGTCACCTCTAAATTCCTTGTTTGTCAGATTGATTTTTTCCAGTTCTTCATCATCTACCTTTAATCCT
>JAYTGA010000218.1:0-24716 GCA_043733905.1 Segetibacter sp. | reverse complement strand
CTAAACCCTAAACCCTAAACCCTAAACCCTAAACTGCACTCATCACCACATGCACCGTCTTCCTCACCCCCGTCTCCACCTCCACGTTCAGCGACACATCCACCTTCCCCGCCAGTTTAAACAACAGCACATAACTCCCCGCTGCCAGGCTCAAATCAAAGTGACCATCCGCATCCGTCACGGTACTATGCCCACCCTTTGTCGTCGTCACACTCACCCCCGCCAGCGGCAGTTCAGCCCCATCTTTCACATCACCCTTCACCCCCGCATCACCAGCCCCGCCCACCAGCAGCAGCACTTCACTATACACAAATTGCTTCCTCAGTCCCCCATCATCAGGCCCCGCAAAAATCTCCTGCGCATCCTTAAACATTTCAATTAAATAACTGTAACATGCATTATTCGCCTTCACCTTCTCCCCCGTATCCACCACACCCTGCTCCTCCAGTTGCACAAACTCATCAAACCTATTCTTACACAACACAGCCGCCTCCTCAAATTCCTTCTTAAAATCAACCGGCACAATCTCCCCCGGTTTCAAAGCCCCAATATTGTTATCAATAAATTGCACACCTGCCTTCATCAGGCTTATCAAACTCTGCCAGTTTTCATTCGCCGCCTTTTCATAAAATTCCAGCCCCGCCTCCTTCCACTTCACAGCAATCACATCACCGCCCGCCGCCTCAAAAGCCTTGCTCGTATATCTTTTCAGCCGCTGCCACAAAGCCGTCCCCGACACACCCGCCTTCGCCAAATCAATCCGCATAATCTGCGCAGTGCTATCCCTCGCCGACTGCCCCAAAATCCCCTCCGCCTTATCCAGCCTCGTTTGCATCCCCACCGCCCATTCCGTCTTATAACCAGGGCTAAACGCAGCAAACGCCGCCAGGTTATCCAAATAAGATTTTTTGCCGCTATAGCAACACAGGTAAAGCTCCTCATCCGAACCATCATACATTCTTAGTTCCTCTTGCATAATTTTTTAGGTTTAGTTGTAAAAAAAATATTTACAGCTAAAGTAATACCTTATTCAAAACAAAAACCAACTCACAAAATGTTTTTTGACCCAGCCAAAGAATAAAAAGGAGACTTCATTGGCGACGCTCCATTCAAGTTCAGTAATTCTATTAAGCTTTTTCCATGTTTTTTCAATGATACACTGAGCCGATTCATCCCAGCAGACACCAGCTACACACTTTTTAAATTTTTTCCGGCAAGTGAGAAAACTCAAAAAGATTTTTCCAAATCTAAAACTGACCTATTTTTACAGAATAAATTCATTTTAAACTTATGCGAAACATTTTACTATTAACAATGCTTTTCTTTGGAGCAATAGTGTGCCAAGCACAAATGAGACAGGTATATAGCAATCCAGATTCCAGTGTGGAAGTCTCTAAAATTTCTTTTTATAATGCTCAGGACGGTTATGTGGCTTTTAAGAAATTTATTGGTTTTACGCAGGATAGCGGTAGAACATTTGTAAAAAAATACATTACGCTTTCTAACGTCAATTACAACGGCTACCAGGTAAACCTTACAATTGGTTTTACGCTGCAAGGTGTTCATGCCTTTAATCAGGACACACTTATTGCTTACGGTCATTATGGCTTTGTTCCTGCCATTCTTTTTTCGGCAGATCAGGGCAATACTTATACGCTGGTATTTCATTCAACTCTTGTACAAGGACTGTTTAATTATGGGGTACTTGACATGTCGTTTCCCGATGGTGGCCGTACCGGTTTTGCGGTGGATGGCGACCGCATATTATTGACCACAAACAGAGGACAGAGCTGGTCTTCTATAAAAAATGATCCCAGTGCAGAGATTAATCATCTATCGTTTGCCAACATTAACACAGGTTTTGCTTTCAGTTCTTCAAAAATTTATAAAATTCAGAACAGCGGCAGTCTCGTGCAACAACTGACATTTCCTGCAAACAGTATAGATGGTGTGTCCTTTCTAAATACCGATACGGGATGGGTCAATGCTAACTCCGGTGTTTATTACACAACAGATGGTGGTATCAACTGGACTTTGCAAAATACAGGAGGGTGCTACCCCATATCTACTTCAGGATTTGCTTTTACGAATGACTCTACCGGTTATGCACTTTCAGGCTACGATGTAGTAAAAACTACAGATGCTGGTAAGATATGGGAGCGGCTAGAACGTGACAACAAATTTTCTTACCTAAACTATGGTCATAACGATTTGCGTTTCTATAGCCCCACACAATTTTGGGCAGGTGGTGGTCATGGCTTTATGGAGCTAACTACAAATAGTGGAGGCAATACCTTTCCCAAAGCATGCTTCAGTGTTGATATAAGCCTGTTATATGCAAACACAGTTTCGCTCGTTAATCAGTCCAAACAAGGATATGCTTATCAATGGTATAAAAATAATGCACTACTTTCTACGACCTACAACACCAGTTATACTACCCCCCGGCTTGGCTTCGATACTATTATGCTAATTGTAATTAAAGGAGCAGTAAGCGATACTGCTACGCAAATTGTAGATACAAGAAGCAATACTGCAGTGTGCGATGCCTGGTACACCTTTACCACCGATACGGCTGCCGCCAAATTCCAATCTGTATATGACGCCTTTGGTGCTGTTCATACTTGGGATTATGGTGATGGAATTATAGACTCAGGAGTCGCCAACCCTACGCACATCTATAGTGTAGTTGGCACTTACAATGTGAAGCATTCCGTGCGCTATAGCCCCACAGGTTGCACAGATGTTGAAACACAGAGCCTGTTCATCCGCCGGACACGCAAGTGCCTACAGGGATATATAGCTTATGCAGTAGCAGATACCTTTTTTACAAACAGGTATCAGTTTATATTTCATCCCGACACCACTACCGAATATTTGGGAGGAAATTTCACTCTATCCTGGGATTTCGTAGATGGCACAACTGGCATTGGTGGCAATGGCCCCGTTCATGCTTATGACTCGTCTAAACTCTATGATGTAGTATTAACAGCTATTAACGGGGGTACTAATTGCGTAACCACTGTCACTGCTGCTGTGCCTATACAAGTTGACAATGGCTGTCGTGGCGATTTCATAGTACAAACTTCTTTGGCTGTACCCATTAAATTTTTTGGTCACCCTACCACCAATGCAAGCAACAAACGCCATGAATGGATATTTTATAATCGGGACACCGTTTATACGCACGATACAGGATACGTTGAGCGCTCATTTTTTACACCTACTTACGATGGTAGCATTGTTGAGTCCATTCGGGCAAACACAAACAGTGGTACGGGATGTTATAATGGCCAAATAAATACCTACGATTTTAGCGGTTTAAATGTACCTGTTAAACACATCATGACCGATACGGTTACCGGTTGTGTTGACAGCGCTACCACTGTTTTTAGAATCCCTACCCTTTCTAATATAAACCTGATTGCAGCCCCCTACCCAAAGTTTCCTTATCTGGTCAGGTTTGATGCAGGAAATTTAGACAACCAGACTGCTTTCAATAGCATATGGCGACTTTATCATCCCAATCAATATGAAGGCGGTGGCACCACCTACACTGGTTCTTATAATGGCAATAATTGGAATCAAACTTGTTTGGTAAGCGGTTATGCGGCCGTAGCTGTCACATCTCCCACGTGCAATCCAGTTTCCAATTACAGAGAAGCCTATCAGCTCAACTATTATGGGCCCGTTTTAGGCAATTGCGATTACTATCCTATCGACTTTACTTATACCGCTACAGGTCTGCCAAATCAGTACAAGTTTACCGCAGATGACACGGCTGACTATGTCAATTTTGGCATCATGGACTGGCATCGAAAATGGTATTTTGAAACAACCGATTCCAGTACTATTTATTCTCCTACTTACACTTTTACAACTTATAGTGACTCATTCCAGGTTACGCTAAAATACACAAGCCCATATGGCTGCGAGGGTTCATTAACAAAAAAAATGTACAATATTTTACCTGTAAAATTGATAAGTTTCAAAACCAAAAGAAAAGGAAAAGCTCATCTACTCATTTGGGAAACCGCATCAGAACAGAACAACGCAGGTTTCGAAGTAGAAATGAGCATTGATGGCGTCAATTTTAATAAGTTGGGATTTGTGAAAAGCAAAGCTGCAAATGGGAACAGTAATGCGCCAAATATGTATGACTTCATCAATGAAAATCCATCTGCCAATGTTTTATATTACCGATTGAGGCAAACTGATAAAGATGGGAATGGCGTTTATTCCAAAATGGTAAAAATAGAAAATGAAAATGTCGGCCAGGTACACACAATATTTATTTACCCAAATCCTGCTGCCAATGTAGTATATGTGGAATGCGAAAAAATGAGTCAATTAAGCATTACAGACATAACTGGTAGAGTGCTTATGACTCGCTCAGTAGCAGAAAATAATAAAATACAACTTCAAATTAACCATTTACTACCCGGCATTTACATGGTGAAAGTAAGAGGCTCAGACAACAGTATTCAATCAGAGAAACTTATTGTTAGTAAAAAGTAGAAGTTATGACATGAAGGATGTGATTTAAAGCCATTTTGCCCTTGTTTGCGTCTCGAAAAAAAGCAAGCAATGTCTCAGCTACTTAATTCAAAATTGAATCCGCTCATTCCACCAGTTGTTGCAAAAGGAGCCTTGTTCTCTTGGGTGTCAAGCGTAGCGAAGGCATTCTGAAACATGCGAAGCAGTTTCAGAAACAAGAGAATTCAGCTCCGTTGCAACAACGAAGCCCGGCGGCTTGAGTCAAAATTTAACATAAACTCGGCTTTCTGCCCTTGTCGGTTGACAAGACAATTGCTTTTGCCAAAATGTCACCCGAAATCCCACATTTCCACCCAAACACCCCAAAAACCGAGGGGTATTTCATAAAAGTCTATGGGTATTTGGTAAAAGTCTATGGGTATTTGGTAGAAACTGGGCGATAATCAACAAAAGTTAAGTGGTAAAGCCCTTTCCACCTGCCATAATGTCCATTTCCCAAACCATAATTCACAAAGTTCCAACCATAATTTCTATCCCCCCGCCCATAATTCATATAAATTTTCACCTTTCTTCCATAAAGTCTTCTTCACCGGAAAACAAACACCCCATTCAGTCAATAGATAAAAAAGACAGCAACAGCCGCATAAAAAAAATTCCATTCCGTTAAAAAATTCCAACAAATCCTGGTGATCTTATAGCTTTGCCCCTTCTAAAAATGACACAATCTGTTTCATATAAAGACCTCGGTCAAAACCGCTCCTATCAAGAGATTTGGGATTTGCAGGAAAGCATCTTAGTCAAAACTGTGCAGCGCAAATCGGCCGGCAATCTCAGTGCACACACTGAGGAAACTTTGCCAACAGAAAATCATCTTCTTTTTGTAGAACACAATCCTGTGTACACATTGGGAAAAAGTGGCAACGAAAACCATGTTCTAATCTCCCCAAAAATAAGAGATGAAAAGGGTATAGAGTTTTTCAAAATCAACCGCGGCGGCGACATTACCTTTCACGGACTCGGCCAACTCGTCGGCTATCCCATTTTTGACCTTGAACATTTCAAAACAGACCTCGGCTGGTACCTCCGCAGCCTGGAGGAAGTCATCATTCTTGTGATGGCAGATTACGGTCTCAAAGGTGGCCGCAGCAAGGGTGAAACGGGTGTTTGGATGGATGCCGACACTCCCGGCAGGGAAAGAAAAATCTGCGCAATGGGCATCCGCTGCAGCCGCTGGGTCACCATGCACGGTTTTGCGCTGAATGTCAACACCGACCTTGATTATTTCAACTACATCATTCCATGCGGCATACAAAACAAGCAAGTCACTTCTTTGCAAAAAGAACTGGGACATGCTGTGCCAATGCAAGAAGTCAAACAAAAACTGCTGAGAAGTTTTGAGAAAGTCTTCGATGTGAAAATAACGGACAATATTGAAATTGAATGACCCCTAAACTCTAAACATTAAACCCATTTCCCTGCCTGCATCACCTTTTTAATCAGGTTCGTTCCAAAACAATAAGGATAGTAGGAGAGGGACGGCATTGGTTGCGTAATGATCAGATTGGCTTTTTTGCCAACGGCAATAGAACCGGCAACATCCTGCACTTCCATGGCACATGCACCGTTGATGGTTGCGGCGTTAATAGCTTCCTCCGGAAGCATTTTCATTTGAATACAACTCATCGCTACCGCCAGGTTCATGTTTCCCGAAGGGGAGGAGCCGGGATTGAAATCGGTCGCTAAGGCAATGGCGCACCCCGCATCTATTAACTGCCTGGCTGGCTGAAAAGGCATTCGCAAAAAGAAGGCAGCGGTAGGCAGCAATGTGCCAATGGTGGCCGATTGCGAGAGACTATGAATAGCATGTTCATCCATAGTTTCCAAATGGTCAACGCTTACGGCGCCTAACTTTACCCCGACCTCCACACCGCCTGAAACAGTCAGTTGATTTGCATGAATTTTCGGTTTCAAACCGTAACCCATTCCGGCAAGACAGATGCGCTCTGTTTCTTCAGGATTATAAAAATTTGCTTCGCAAAAAACATCAATGTAGTCGGCTAAATTTTCGGCGGCAATGACAGGAAGCATTTCATCAATGATCAGCCTGATGTAGCCCTCTTTGTTTTCTTTGTACTCAAAAGGCACGGTGTGGGCACCGAGAAAAGTCGCTTTTATCAGCACGTCTGACTGCTCTTTTAACCGCCTGATGACACGCAGCATTTTCAATTCACCCTCCACGCTCAGCCCATAGCCGCTTTTGATTTCAATAGCTCCTGTTCCCAACTGAATAACCTCTTGCAGCCGCTTGTATGACTGGTTGAATAGTTCATCTTCAGATGTTCCATTCAGCACTCGGGCAGAGTTTAAAATGCCGCCGCCTCTTGCGGCAATGTCTGCATAAGACAGGCCATTTATTTTATCAACAAATTCATTTTCCCGGCTGCCTGCAAACACAATATGTGTGTGGCTATCGCACCATGATGGTAGCACATAACAGCCTTCGGCATTGTAATTTTCTGTGAAAGATGTATGGGAATGATGCAGGTCGTCCATGGAGCCGACTTCCGCTATTTCCTCTCCGTCAATGACAATGTATCCATTGCTGATGCAGGGTAGATCCGACAGGTCATTACCACGTAAGGGTTTATTTGATTGTCTTGTATTGACGATGGATTTTATATTTGAAATGAGAATGGGCATGTGAAATGTTTGTGTTTCGGAAAATAATTATCGTGGATTTAAATAAGAATATTCTTTTTCATTTTACTTAAACCCTACCATCTTGTGCAACATTTCAGGGTCATATTGCTGCCCTTCTTTTATAACCATCCACACATTTCTAACATTGCGGATTGATTCCAGCGGATTGTTATTTAGAATGACAAGATTGGCTTGTTTGCCTGGTTTTATTGAACCTGAAATGTTGCCCATCTTCATCACTTTTGCGGGAATAATGGTGGCGGTTTTAATGGCCTCCATTGGGGTGAGACCGCCCTGCACATACAGTTCCAGTTCACGGGCAAGGCTATAGCCCGGAAAGCCCATGTCTGTGCCTGCAACAACCGGGATTCCTTTGTCGTACAGCACTTTTACCAATTGAAGCATGCTGCGCATAAAGGGTTTTTGTTTTTCTGCATCGGCGGATTCCATGCCCATGTTGCTAAACAGCGATTGCAGCGGAACAGGCAGTTTATAATAGTTGGGTTCCATGTCCAGGATGTTGTCTTTTAGTGAACGAAAAATCATTTCAAACACACCAACAGTCGGGTCTATGACGGTGTTATGGTTTTTTAAATAATCAAAAAAAGCGAGGTTGGCAGAGTCATTCAGCATCACAGATCTGTCTGCATTTTTTTTCAGACTGGCTAAAATGTATTGCATGTGGTTGACCTGGTCCATGCCAGAATCAATGCCCGCTTTGGTCGTCATGAAATTGGGAATATGCCCGGTCACACTCAGTCCGAGGCGATGCGCTTCATCGCAAATTGCTTTTACAACAGGAGGTCTGACGGAGCTATAGATTTTTATTTGTACAAAGCCATTGTCTTTGTACATGTTGACAGCTTTAACGGCCTCTTCGGGTGTTGCGGCCCTGACAATGCCAAGACCAATCGGGCCGGGACCATCTATAATTCCTGCTTTGAGAATAAAAGGACCAACACCTTTGTGTGCATCTATGGCCGCTTTAATAGCGTTGATGTAGCCAAACTCATTGCCGCAATCTCTCACAGTCGTCACGCCGGCGGCTAAGTAGGCAGGCCCCCATTCTGCCTGCTCAAAATGGGCGTGCATGTCCCAGAGCCCGGGCAATATTGTCTTGCCTTCTGCATGTATGATGGTGGTACCGGCTGGTATTTTTACACTGCCTGTTTTACCTGTTTGTTTTATTAATCCATCTTCAATAATTATGGTGGCGTTGGGAATGTTTTCACCGCCTTCCACATCAATAATGTCTCCACCTACAATGGCTATTTTTTTGCCGGAGGCAAGATTCATTTTCATTGACGAGCTAAACAACTCCATGCCATAGATGGCTGCACGGCTGATGAATTCGGGCAACAGTGTCTCATATTCCTCTTTCATCATTTCCAGTTTGTCGCCTTCTGCATCGTTGGTTATGAGGCAGACCAATTGCCCGCTTTTGTCTGTCCATACTATCTCATTTCCCCAAACCAATCCGCTCAAAACCAACCGGGTAAAAACCAATGGCTGATTGTTGAAAGTGAAAGTGTCAATTCCATTTTTGCTAATGCTTGCCACACCATTAGGTAGCATGGAAATATTCTTCGGTTCGCCGTGCTTCTTCCAATATTGAATCAATGCCATTTGTACTGTGCCCGGCGAATAACCATCAACAGGAAATGTGAGAGGCTTGAGAATGGCGGAATGTGATGAGTCGCTTGATCTAATAAATACTTTATGATCGCTGATGACAATGCTGTCGTCAATTGTAGAGAATCGTGAAGTTTTTCCTTTGGTAACCAGGCTAAGGGGTTCGTTGTTCAAAGTAGTCACCAGCCTGGTTTTTAGCGGAACAGGAGAACCCCGGTCCACAAATTTGAAGTTGACATTCCAGGTTATTTTATTTTCACTTCGTGAAATATGGTACGTTTCCTTGCCAATGTTTTGGGCAAATTTGTGCAGCAGAAAAATTCCACTGTCTGGCACTTGCGCCATTGAGACAAAGGAGAAAAAGAGGAAAGCAAAAGCCAGGTAAGGTTTGTTCATAAAGATATGTTTTGGCAGAAAAGCAATTATTGTTTTTTTGAGGTTAAAAATAATCTTTTTTACCGCAGAGGACACAGAAACAATACAAGTAGCAAATGGTATAAAAAGCTGAATAGTATTACCAAAAAGTAAAAGTGAGTGACACAACAGGAGCTGAATAAATTACTGCTGCCGGTGCAAAAAAAAGGTTACTTAATTAAATTGCATTAGGGTTATAAAAAGGTAAAGGGCTTTCACAACAAAGCCACTCTTGCAAGTGGCTCTGTTGTGAAAATGAGTTTATGATCCGAAATGTTTTACAGTTTTGAAATAAGTTCTTTTGCCTGGCGCACATAGTCATCGTTCTTTTCCTGCGATGCTACTTCAATAGTTTTGTTTGCACTTGCTTTGGCCCCTTCTTTATCGCCCATGTCTCTCTGAATTTTGGCTTTTGTCAGGTAGAGATAAAAACCTTTTGGATTGGCATCAATGGCTTTGCTGATGTTTTCTAATGCCTTTGGAAAATTCTTGTCCCACTCATAGTAAAATCCTGCAGCCTGCTGGTATGGCGGCTTCTCGCCTTTTATTGCAGATTCAATTTGTGTACGCAACCTGTCTTTAATGTCTGTTGAAATCGGAATTTGCACAGCCGTTTTTCCCCACATCAGGTGCAGTTCGCAGCTTTCGTTTTTTATATCAGCAAACTGCATGGTAAAGGTCTCAACGCTGCTGCTCATTTTCATAGCAGGTACTTTCAGCCTAACGACGTCTTCGGTTTCTTTGTAGCCGTCGGTGCCCCAGTTGGTCACACCTTTGTTCAGTACTATTTCCCATTCATTTTGGTTGGGAATGGTGTACAAAACATAAGTTCCGCTGTCAATTTTTTTGCCTCCGATGGTTACAAAATCTGTGAAGCGGAGTTTGGTAGCAGCGTTTGCACCGGTGCGCCAAAGTTTGCCCAGCGGAGCCAGTTCACTACCTTGTTCAAATACTTTGCGGCCTTTGATGGAAGGGCGGCTGTAGGTCAGCTCAATGCTTCCCATGCCAAAAGCTTGCTTAATGGTTTGTGTGCTGCTGGGGGCAGGCATGTTCACCTGTGCATACAGGCTTGCTGACAATAAAGCAACCAGCGCAATTGAGAATATCTTTTTCATAAAAATTTTTTGCAAACGTACGGTGTAAATAAGAAACGCAAGTCAAAAATCAATTGTAATGCTACCTTTATTTTCTTTATTCTTTATCCAAATCGGCCCGTTTTTAATGATATAAATGGCTTTTTTAAGATAGTATTTATCTTGTGTTCCTGAGGCTTCCAGGTGGGAAGGTTTGCATTTTTTGTCGAAAGAAAATTTTAGTGAAACATGAATGTTTGCCGCTTTTCTGCCATCAGCCAGTAAAATGCTGTCGGTTTGTTTGCTTACATATTGCATGTAAGCCACCATACCGATTGAAGGTTGCGCAACTGCTTTTAAAGTATTTCCTGCTATACTGCTTACACTGGCGCTCACTTCATTTTTTCTTTTTGTTTTATAACCTTTCACCACAACTTCGTTTAGTGCCTGACTGCTTTGTCTGAGCATGATCTTGTTTTCAGGTTCGCCCTTTCTCAGTTGTGCATTTGCAGTGGCATAGCCTACGGAGTTGACATCAACTTTGGCAACACTGTCGGCTGATTTTAGTGTAAAATTTCCATTGTTATCTGATTGAGTGGCAATGTCTTTGCCTGCCATTTTTACGCTTGCCCCGGCCAAAGGCGCACCTGCGGCTGTCGTCACTTTTCCTTTAAATTCCTTTGCTTCAGGTGCATTTACCATATCACGCTGTATGCTGCTGGCAGAAACATCGTCTGTTGCAGCAGGTGAAGCTGGCATTTGACTTCGCATGTTGGGATGTGGAGCGGGTAAATTGCTTGTTTCGTCGGTTGGTTTATTTACCTCAAGAGAAGCAAGTGGCAGATCTTTATCGTGTTCCAACATTGGCGGCGTTACTTCCGCATCCTTTTTCCATTTACTTTTTTCAACACTTTCTGCTTTTGCAAAAGGTCTTTCATCCGCTTTTATTGAATCATTTATTACGGCTGGTACTGATGGTTTGTTAACTGCAAGTGTGGGGGTAGAAGAGGAGTTGATTTTAGGCTGTTTGAAAATTGAATAGGTAACAATGCCACTTGTTACAATGACCAGCATAATGGCTGCAACACGCCACCAGCCTGTTTTTTTTGTGGAAATGGGAATGACTTTAGTATTGGTTTTACCTTGTTTTATTTCACTTTCTATATCTGATAAATGTTGTTCAGTTTGCCGCCAGTCACCTTTTTTAAAACCGTCAAAAGCATCGCTTAAAAACGGGTCGTCCATCATGGCTTTTTCAAAGGCATGCATTTCCCCCGGCGACATCTGCTGTTGCAGATACCGCTTTATATCAAGGTGGCTATATGGTTTGTTGTCAGCCATTTTCTTCCATGCCATTTTTTAAATTTCTACGACCGTTTTGCACAAGGCTCCGCACTTTGTTCCAGTCAAAGCCGGTGGCGGTGGTAATGTCGTTGTAGCATTTGCTTTCCAGGTAAAATAATCTGACCGTTTGTTTTTGATCGTCATTCAGTTTTTCTATGCAAAATTGCAGCTTATCCAGTTTTTGTTCTTTTTCCATTACTTCTTCAAGATGCAAAAAATCTTCTGATTGCACACTTTGCCCGTCAAATGACACCACCGGCAACTTTTTATTTTTCCGCAACTCCATCAGGCAGTGATTTTTTGTCACCACATGCAGCCAGCTTTTAAAATTGTCTACCTGGTGGTGTTTTATTTTTTCCACCAGGTCGTGGTAAATGTTCATGACCGCATCTTTGGCTGCTTCCTGGTCTTCCAGGTATTTCATGCACACACCATAGACCAGGTCGGCATAGCGCAGGTAGAGTTCTGCAAAAACATCCTGCTGCTGGTTTTGCTGGTATTGTTTCAGCAAATCAGCATCAGGAAACGCCGTGGTTTGTATGGTTTTTAAAATGCCCATCCGGGGAAAGGGTGAAAGTAGCAAATAAAGTGTTAGGTGGGTGGGGCAGGTAGTTGCCGCCGTAAATAAATGGGTTTAATGATTTGTGTATCAAAAGCCTTCACCTACGTGCCTGACCCGGACATCTTGCCTACCTGGTTTAGTGGCCATTTTACTTTAATAAAAAAGACATCCGGGATCAAAATTGAACCCGGATGTTTTATTAAAACACAATGCCTCTTAGTACACCAATAATTTCACGGAAGCATTGAAATCATGCCATGAGATCCATACGTCGTCATTGTTGTTTTCACTCCATCCTGGATAGCAATATGCCCATGTCCAGTCTGTGTTGTCGGTCCATTGAGCCCATCCGTATCCTACATAGGCGTGTGAGTTAGCACCTACATATACAGGTTTGTAGTTGTTAGCTATTCCATCTGTTACAATATTAGCCAGGGTTGCATTGCAACCGGCACTGTTACACCAGTAGTACTGATATGCATATCCATATCCTCTGTTAGAAGAATACTGATATCCTTTGTATGTATTTGACCACAATGTCCAACCAGTACCATTTCCGCAATATGTTCCACTGACAGAGCGGATATACATTTGTGCGGGGTCAATAGAATTTTTACGGGAAGCCGTATTGCGGTAAATAGGACTGGTCTCACCGGTAGAAGTAGTAGGGATCAGGCTAGCTTTTCCAGCGTTTCTATCCCACCAACCATAAATATTGGTCCAGGCATTGTTGTTACAGCCCGACCAGCATGCATACGGATTCCATCTTGAGTAGGCAGGGATTTGAGTATAATACGCTTGCTGCCCACCTGTATAACGGTATTGGTAGTATCCGGCTGTTTTTGCAGCTTCACCATGACCTGATGCAGGAAACAAACGTTGTTTCATTTGTGTTGCATTCTGGGCACGTTGGTCATTGTAATAATATTTTGGAAACAAAGACTTCAATGACTCGTAGCTGTCCACCACAAAATAATCTACTCCTTCTACTCCTTCGTCTGCTTTGGAGGATTCTTCAACACCGCTCTTTGAATCTCCTTGGCCACCATGCGATTTTTGAATGCTGGTGTTCATGACAAATTTTGGCATAGCTCCATACTCTGCCACTTTGCTGCCATTTTGTTCCATAGCATAGTAGCTGACACCAAAACGATAGATTTTGTTGTTCTGCGTGGTAGCAGTCAGCATGTGCGAAGAATAAGGTATGCCCTGGGAAAAATTCACCAAAGGATAATCTTTGTCGGTAGCACTGACCAGGATCCATCCTTTCACATCTTTATCGTCTTCGGTAAACCATACTTCATAGTAGGCAACACCATCAATACCGTAAGCATAGATAGGCTGAATATGACATGGTTTTTTATTTCCGAACTCTTTGTTATTACCATTGATAGCAAAAAACTCGCTGGTAACAGTAATGATCTTGGACGCATTTTTTTGTTCCTCTGGATGTGCTTTTATAAATTCATTGGTAAGGGTTTCAATGGTTTTACCTTGATAGCCCAAAACATTTACTTCGGTTTGACCGGGATTGTTGTTGGATAATGTTTCCATGTTGTTGTCTGCTTTTTTGCAAGCAGCAAAGGTTAGTCCCCATAAAGCAACGATGATAATCTTTTTCATAAATTTTAGGTTTTTAATTTGCCTACTCTTTGGTAAATGGATTTTTGGCTTACTCCATTTTTGGTTGTTTTTAAAGTGATAAAAACCTGCGCAGACATCCTTCCATTAGCATCATGTAGATGAAGTAAAGCAACACCGTTGGAACCAATGCAAGGGCTACAATTTTCCAGTAGCACCAGCTAATGCTTGGATGATGTTGCCTGCTAAGCTGCAAAGTTTTCATCGTTTTAGTTTTTTAACTGCCTACTCTTTTGATACCGGATTTTCGGCTTTACTCCGTTGTTATGTCACTTTTGAGTCTTGCAAGTTTTTCCATTGCTTTTTCCGTTGTTTTTGGAAGGAAGAAATGAGGTTAACCACACATTGGCAACACGACACAAAAATGAGATGTAGAGCAGGCAATTGCATGGGTAACTGTACCTAATCTGCATGTGTCAACTACCTGAAAAAAACAGGTAGAACTACTTGTATCCAATTAGAGCTAATGCTTTAGAATGGGGATGTCATCTTTAGGTGGGTTGCTCGCTTAAATTTAAACGAGCAGGGGTGATGGTTTACAACATGCCCGAGCGGCTGACCTTGATTAAATATTGTAATTACCCTTATAGGCTTATCTTCGTCCACTTATGGTTTGGCTGTAGAGTTACCGCTTCTGAAAGGACAACATGGAAGGACGGGAAGAAATACTCTGCAGCCATGACTAAATAATTCACTAAACTTAAATTTAATTTTATGTCAAAAAAAACATCTGAACCTAAAAAGAATAAGCCCACTAAAAGAAAAAGTTCAGCACAGAGGAAACCGGGTAGAAAGAAATAACTACAGTAAGGTAAAAACGCAGAAAGCCCGGTTCACAACGCCGGGCTTTTTTTTACGCCGTTGTTGGGTTTTGGTTTAAGACTTCTAGCACCATGTTTTTCTCACCAATAAATTGTCTTATCCGTTTTGCTACGCAAAGACTTTAAATAACCAAGCCCCTAATAACTATAAGTTCTCATGGAAGTTGTTCGACCTTGTTGGTCAATTGTTTTTTCAGAGCTAAGCCGATTGTTTGAATCAAAAGTGTATGTGTAGGAAGTAGAGTACAGCACACCACCATTGTAGGTTGATGATGTTAAAATAAGATTAGGGCTTTGAAAAAAATTAGGCTCTGCCAAAGGATTACTATTTGGGAGGGTGGAATAAGTAGAAGTGGTAACATAGTTTGTCGTGGAATTAGTTGTTGGATTACCGCTTGCATCATAAATATAATAATCAATGGTAGAAGAATAGCCCTTAGGGGTTGTTTTTTTTGATATCAATTGTTTAGAAGAATTATAGGAATATTTTTCAGTAACAGTGTCATTGCCATATTGCCTAAAAAAAACACTATCAACCAAAGAAACACTATTCAAATAAACCTCTTTGTGAAAATCCGGGATGCTGCTTGGATTAGAATACTCATCAATGGTATATTTTGTAGAGCTGGGATAATCGTATAAAAGTTTGTCAGTATTGTCCGTGGATATTATGCTTGTAACTCTATTATTTGCATCATAAGTCACATTGTAAGTCATAGACCCTGCCAGCACCCCGGTACCAGTATCATAATAGTTTTTCGTAAGGGTTTTAACTAAGGTTGATGTGCACTTGGACACATCGTCTTTCTTGCATGAATAAAATGAAAAGGTTAGAACACATGCTGCAACGAGGAGTTTGAAAAATTTCATTTTGAAATTTGATTATTTTAAGCTGCGAAAATATTGGATTGTGTTGAAACTTGTGTACTTCTATTTTGCACCGCTGTTGTGTTCTTCACCAACAGCTATTTGTGTTTTGTGGTCTGTCGCAGGTGAAGAACACCCTGCGACGGCGTTGCTGATTGTGTTTTTGGGTAACACCCGCAAAGGCAAAAACATTAAAAAAAAATTTAGTTCCTCTTCATTCGTGACACACCCAACAAAGGCAAAAAAAGTCCTCCCGAACAAAGGCAAAAAAGTAGCAGGCCACAACACCTTTGCTACGGCTTGTGATGCAACACCTGTACAGTCGGAAAATGACGGGCAGGGTTATTGCAGTCATGGAGTATTCCTCCAGTTTACTCCGCGCAAACAAGGTAAAACAACCTTATAAAACATTTGCCAAAAAAAAATATGAAAAAGACAAACTTACTGTTGCTTGCGTGTATTATAATTTTCGCAAGCATTATTACCGGGTATGTTCTTGGGCAAAATCATAAACACATAACAGCCCCGGCATCGGCAGATAAAATGGTGAATCCCTTAAAAAGCAACACCGAAGCAGGTGACGCCGGAAAAATTATTTATCTCAAAATGTGCAAAGCATGTCATGGAGATAAGGGAAAAGGAGATGGAGTGGCAGGAATAAGTCTTAACCCAAGACCAGCTGACCATACCTCTGCAAAAATTCAGGCATTAAGCGATGGAGCACTTTACTGGATAATTACCAATGGGAACGCACCCATGCCTACTTACAAAGCTATTTTAAAAGATACTGAGCGGTGGCAACTGGTAAATTATATTCGGGAGCTTGGAAAAGGCTCGAAATCAAAAACTTAAAAGATAAACACTTTGAAAAAACTAATTTATACAACAGCTCTTCTGTTTTTCAGCAGCATGTATGTGCTTGCACAAAAAACTACTGCACATGATACTGCCCACACTAAAACCGATACTACCCAGGCAGCAACCGATGCTACTCAGCCTGAAACCGACATTAACCACAAAATTTTTTCTGCCATTACCGGCAATACAAAATTTGTTTTATCAGGGTCGGCATTTGTTGATTTCTCTGTAAATCAAAAAAATGCTGCGAAGTCAAATTTTAGCAGTACGGGATTTAGCCCGATTTTTCTGTGGAAACTTTCTGATAAGCTGTTTTTTGAAAGCCAGGTGGAATTAGCAATTAAAAACGGAGAAACCGGGATCGACCTTGAGTATGCAAAGCTATCCTACATCATCAATCAATACATAGCTATTGGGGCGGGCAGAATGCTTACACCTTTTAGCGCCTATGTAGAACGTTTGGAACCCGCATTTATTGAGAAATTTCCGAACCCGCCTCTACTGTTGCATCATGAAGATGGCACCCATGCCATAGGACCGAATGGCGCCGAAATGGGCGTTGATGTCCGCGGAGGATTTCAGGTGGGAAATTCAAAAATGAATTATGCAGTCAACATTTCCAACGGTCCCAAGCTGAACAATGGCTCTGAAGACCCGAAGATGGGAGGCACACTTGAATATGAAAATTTTTACGACAATAATTCCAACAAGGAATTTGGCGGTCGCATCGGCTTTTTGCCTTTCTCAAATTCCAGCCTGGAAATAGGCATATCAGGTAATACAGGTAAAACGGGCGATGCAACAGATTCGTTGTATAACAATATAAAGGCAAAGGCTTTTGCACTTGACTTGTCTTATGTGAATGCCATTAAACCGCTAAAATCAATGATAAATATTAAGGGACAGTATAATAATGTAACTGTTGATAAAGCAAACTATAAAGACCCGATGGACTCTACCGGAATGACAACTTATTCTTTTACTAACAAGAGCCATGTTTATTATCTACAGGTTTCTTTACGTCCGGCTTTGCTTGAAAAAGGGTTTTTAAAAAATGTTGAATTGCTGGTACGCTACAATTCATTAAGCACCCCTAAAGAGGCAGCATGGGGCGGAGGCACTACTATCAGAACTGATATTGGTCTTTGTTATTGGCTAAGCTGGAGATCGGGATTGCGCTTGGCTTATGAAACCCAAAAAACACCAGATGGACAAAGGGACAACCAATTTTTAATCAGGTTTGCAACAGGGTTTTAAAAAAAGCAGCTCAATAATTTAAAAATGAAAAAGATAATATACATATTGCTGATGGGGTTTATTATAATCATTTTCAGTGCTATTACCAATGGATGCTCAACCCCACAAAAAATTGCTGATAAAGATGGCGCCCAGTTGTGGGGAGAAAATTGCCAGCGATGCCATAATACCCCATCGCCCGCTGACTTCAGCGATGCACAATGGGAAACTATCGGAATGCATATGAAATTAAGGGCGAACATCACAAATATGGAAAGAGAAAAGGTAGTAGCTTTTCTGCAATCAGCTAACAAAGGACAATGAGAAAGCTTTTATTTGTTATAACCTTTCTCTCACCGTTGTTAACTATTGCTCAACTTGATGGCGAACAATTATTTTCTATTAAATGTGCTGCGTGTCATACTATTGGCAAAGGCAAATTGGTAGGTCCCGATTTATTAAATGTTCAGCAAAAAGCATCTTCTAAGTGGTTGCACTCATTTATTAAATCATCTCAGTCCGTTATTAGAAATGGAGACAAGCAGGCAGCAGCATTGCAAAAAGAATACGATAAGGTTGTAATGCCCGACCAATCGCTTTCAGATTCACAAATAACGTCCCTTCTTGCTTACATAGGGCAGCAAAGCACACCACAGGTTGCAGGAGAACAGAATACAATTAGCAGTAGTGGGAATAAAACTCCCGGAACTTCACCACAACAAAGCCCTGAAACCAAATCTGCAGATAGCCTTAATACAGGGATCTACTTTAGTACGTTTTCTATCTCTATCGCAGCATTTTTTTTCCTTGTCATTATATGGGCGCTATCAGTAGTGATAAACACTTTATGTAAAGCCCTGGGAGAAGAATATAAGAAAAACAAACATTCCTTAATGAGATGAATAGAGTACTAAAGTACTGGACTCTCATCCTTTTGTTTTTTTTGTAGCAACGTGGATTCTCATCATACTTCAAGAGAGATGCTTCCGCATCAAGTATTGTGGCAGTAAAATAATCGGGTAGTATTCACTGCCCGCCACCACAACCACTAAAAGCCCGGCAACCCCTGCACAGGGCGCACACTTTTTGCCAAAAACCTCATAGTCAAAAAGTTTTTCTCCGACCACTCTGCCTACCTCAAGGTTTCCGCACACGGCGGACAGGCTGTACAACATTGGCTTCATCGTTGGCCTTCCAGGCCCGACGAAGCCTTATTTGTTTAGCGGCAGACATTCTCTAATTACCAATCTTCTTCCCCTTCAATCCAAAACTCTAACAAACTTTCTTTGTCAATATGAAAACAGTATTTGTCTGCTAAATAAGTTAAATCTTCATTTGTTTCTAATGTTATCCAAGCATAATAATTACTCATATTACAATAGCGTTGTGCTTTATATGTCCTATTATTTACTTTTTCAAATTTTAGTTTGTACCGATAAGATTGAATTCTATGAAAGTATTCTTCATTTGTTTTATAGTCTTCTTTGTCTAAATGACCTAAATAAACAATTAATGAATTTTCAACCCTATCTATTAAATAGTCCTTTGCCGTTAAATGATTTTTCATTGTTTCATTAATAATTTCAATCTCATCTTGTGTAATTATTGATTTTAATATTTTTCTAAGAACAACCTTGCCATCCTCTGGATATTCATAAAATTCAAATCCACTTGGTACTTCAGGTAATAAGTCAGATTTGGCAAACTTTGATTTGTCCTTAATTATATAATATCGCTCCTTACCATTTTTTGTAATTTTAGGTATCAAAAAATGTGACTCCTTTCTTCTGTTTATGTATTCTACAATCATTATGGTGTGTCAAAATATGTTTACAGCTAACAATAAAGTATTGCCGATGTTGGGGGATTTGAAAAACCTGCGCCTGGCAACCGAAGTTCGTTATTTGTTCAAAAATTAAAAATTTATTCTGATGTTCAAAGAGTTTCTCTAGCACAAAAGCAGTCTTTCTGCCTGCTCAAACAACCACTATAAGCCCGGCACCCCCTGCACAGGGCGCACAGTTTTTGCCGAAAAACCCATAAGCAAAAAATTTTTCTCAGACCACCCCGCATACCTCAAGATTCTGTACAACATTGGCTTCATCGTTGGCCTTCCAGGCCCGACAAAGCCTTATTTGTTAGCGGAAGTTTTATTGTCCGATTTGAGGGGTTTTGTTTTCACCATTGATGGGTTAAGTCTTATTTTCAGCAACGATAGGTTCAGTTATATTTTTAGCATTGACAGGCTCAGTATTTATATTTTCAGTATTTACATATTCGCTTTTAAAAAGTTTTACTAAGCCGCTTGCAACCAAAAACATTATTCCAATTACGAAAACAATTCCCGAATAATTTAGAAATCTATATGCTATACTATATATTGTTTTAAATTGTCTGATTTTGTTTTCTTTGATTGGATTGGCAGAATCATATAAACTGTACCAATCATTTGCAATATTGTAAGCGGCAAATAATCGCCATAAGGCATAACCTCCCAGTATTATACTTGTAAGAAAGGCAAACCAAGCAAAAAATATCATAGAGTTATACTTGCTATTACTTTTTTGGGGAAGAATTATTTTTTCAGCGAACGTTATGGAAAAGACAAGAATTGTTGTAACCAAAGTTAAGTAGGAGGTTGCAAACGTTTTGAGTTCAGGATAATAGGAGTGGGTAAAATTATAAAATAGGTCTTTAGATACTTCTTCCATAAAATTTGAATTAATTAAATTATTGTCAAAATCACGCCCTTCTACAAAAGTAAGTTTTGGAATTAAAGTTTAAAATTTCCGCTAACGAGAGTCTGTGAAAAAACCTCCCGCCTTCCACAAACATATACACAAAATGATTTAAGAAAAAGTTGATGAGCTTTTATATTGATTTTGGCTTTTTTACCATTAAAATCAAATTCAACATAATTTGTATCACAAAAAATACAAATAAAAAATGTATGAAACAGTTGTTTGAAACTCTTATTTTTTTTAAACCTTTTTAATCTAAAAAATGAAAAAGACAAACCTTCCAAAATTGCCTGCTACTATTCCAATGGAACAGGTAGGAGATGGGCTTTGTAATGATGGAAAAATCAATAGAGCTTTTTCCCGAAAAAATGATTATTTTATATAAAAGGATGATTAACTAAACAAAAATTTATTTCAAAAATGATAACAATTTTTTGCTCTTTAAAACTGTCAAAATTGATCAATATTCAGGTTAGACAAGAATCAATTTCTCTGAACAATTGGAATGGGGATTTATTTTCGATTGATGGCAGAAAATGTATAGTTTTTGTACATAAAGAAACACTGTATTCATTTGTTTTATTGAACATTTTAAAGAAAGACTTGTCAGACTTTGGGAACGTATTCTTAAACGGCTTTATTCAGCAACTTGAGAAAGACAATATTTTGACTGAATTGCTGAAAGAAAGAATTGTTGCAGAATATGCAGACTTACAAATTTCTACAACGGATGGCGACAAATCGACGATTGGTTTTATGAATGACTGCATTTCAAGGTTCAGGTGGAATAGAAATTCAACAATCCCTGTAATGAAGCAGGTTCAAAAGCATATTAATTCATTTTACAACAAAAACCCTTTGGGAACGAGAAATTATAAAACGGGCATAGAGCTAATGCTTGAAAAGTATAAAAATGAAAGTTTATAAATGATGCTAATCATTTATTTGCAGAAGAGAATGGGTGTTAGAATGATTATGCCTCAACCAAACTTTCACAAGCAAGATTTAGGAAATTCGGTAAAATGCGGTGGTAGGTATAGGATATTTTAGCAGGATCCTCGAGTTGTTCAATCATACTTTTCCATTTCTGCTCGCCGTGGCTTTCTATTACGGTTTGTTTTTTGTCTTCACGTTGCAGGTACATGCTCATGCCTTTTGCATCAGCTTCGGGATGAAACTGGGTGGCGATAAAATAATCATTGATCCTGATGGCCATAAGCGCCCTTTCATAGTTGACATGGGTTCGCAATTTTTCCAATGCCAGAATTGTTCCGCCTAATTCCTGAATACGGTCAAAATTTGGCTTTGTTACCTGATACTCACGGCTGTCAACGGCAAAAAATGGATTTTTTAAATCTTCAAAAATGGGTTCACTTTCACCGCCTTCAATAACGTGTATAGGATAGACCCCAAAAGATTTTTTGTTTCGCGGCGACACCAATCCAAGATTGTAATGACGGCAGATCAGTTGAAAACTGTGGCAAATGAAGAACACATGTTTTTTGGGGAAATTATGCTGGCCATTGTTCCAATCTTCTATTTTAGATAGCCATCTAAAATAAGCTTTTTCCCAAACCGAGTCAACAGAGGTAAGTGGTGAGCCGGGTCCGCCGGTGGAGATGTAAATATCATATTCAATGCCTGGCGTTTCATTTTTTAAACGGACATCAAATTCTTTGACAGTCACATCGAAATTGTTGTTTTCTGCCCAATCCTTTATAATTGTATTTATGCAACGCATTCCCTGGTTCTCGTGACCTTCGTACAAGTCAAGGATGGCTATGCTAATGTTTATTTTATCATTCCAATTCATAGGATTTATTTCTTTGGTTAGCATTTAATAATCTTAAGATTTAGAAACAGGTTCTAAATATGAACGACAAACAACAGGCTGAAAAGGTTAAACAAAATAAATTTAACTAAAAAATAAACGGCTAATCTACAAAACTATTTCAAAAAGGTATCTTCAATCAATACATTTTTAGCCAAGGGTGAATAAAATAGCTTTGCTTTTTGTAGTTATTCAGAAATCTTAAAACAATTAACCTTCATTTTGTGAAATGATTGTTACGGTAAATCCGGCTTGAGATATTGATGTATTTTTGACAGCTAAATGATCCCAGATAGTATGATGTATTTTTTCCAAAATAAATTTATTCCCGCTGTATTTCTCCTTATTGTTTCAACTTGTTCATTCGCCCAAAATCCTAATATCAAATGCTATTTCAACCACCCGGTCAACACTTCCGTATCCAGTGGCGCAAATGCAGTTTACCTGAATGGAACGTTTGACGACACAGTTGCGGCATACATTGACAGGGCAAAATATACGGTAGACATTGCGCAATATAATTTTACCTCAACTGCCAGTAGTATTGTAGCCAAAATAGCCACTTCTGTCAACAATGCCTTTAATAGGGGAGTGGTTGTGAGGTGGATTTATAACGGCAGTTCGGGCAATTCGGGTCTCAGCCTTTTAAATCCGGGTATCAAAACATTGGGAAGCCCCACCACAAGCGGCTATGGAATTATGCACGACAAGTTCATGATCATTGATGCTAACTCAGCCACAGCGTCGGATGCCATTTTAATGACATCGTCTTATGACTGGAGTACACAACAGACCAATTATGATTTCAACAACATTGTGGTGATACAAGACCAACCTATCTCAATCGCTTTTTACAATGAATTTAATAAAATGTGGGGCGGAACGGGCAGCCAGCCCAACATTTCTACTTCAACATTTGGCAATTATAAAACACCTTCTACACAAACAAGTTTCAATGTAAATGGTACTGTAATAGAGTTGTATTTCAGCCCCAAAGATGCAGCTTCCACTCATCTGAAAAATGCCATTAACACAGCAGATCATGAACTATTTTTTGGCATCTACACGTTCACTGATTACAGCGTGGCAAATGCCATTAAGACAAAGATTAACAGCGGTGTGGCCGCAAAAGGGATTATAGACCAGTTCAGCCAAACCTATTCGCCATATCCTACCCTGAAACCTCTGATGGGCAACAACCTGATTTTATACACTGGCAGCGATATTTATCATAACAAAATGATGGTGATTGATGCAGATCATCCTGCTTCCGATCCGCAGGTATTTACCGGCTCATATAACTGGAGCAATGCAGGCACCAATACGAACGATGAAAACACAATTATTATCCATGATTCAAGTGTGGCAAATCAATATCTTCAGTCACTTTGCCAGAATTTTGCTGATTTAGGCGGTGCCGCATGTGTTTCTGCCCTTCCACTTAGAATTGTTTATTTTACAGGAATCCGGCAACAGCAAAATACATTGTTGCAATGGTCTGTTGCAGATGCTGATGCCCTTCAATATTTTGAAGTAGATAAAAGTCATGACGGAACTCATTTTACTGCAATTGCAAGCGTGACTGCTACCCATCAGGTGTATGGATATACTGATGAAAATGCTGGTAATGGCGTCTCTTATTATCGCCTTCGCATGATAGATAAAGAGGCGCATTCGGTTTATAGCAATATTATTCAGGTCACTCCCCGCCGCAAAGAAGATTTGGTCATTTATCCAAACCCGGTAACCGATCATTTGTTTGTCCAATTACAAAATGTATTGAAAAATCAAATGACCATTCAAATAGCAGACGTGACGGGTCATATTTTGCAACAGCAAACAGTGGCTTTCAACCCGGGAATGACCACTGTTGGATTCAACACAACCAGTCTTGCAAAAGGTATTTACTTCTTAAATATTGTGGGAAATGATCAACATGGGGTCAGGTTTATTAAACAATAAGACAAGCAGTACGCTTTTAGGTTTTTAAATGGCAGGTTACCTGATATTATACACCAGCGACAGCCCTTTTGCACTCACCCCTCCGTAAGGAATAAAACTCACGTTTCGTAATGGTCTTATCTTGTGCAATTGCGGCACCAATATGCCCGCACCCGCCCCTACTGCATAGCCCAATAGATTGTCTGTCAGAAAGTGCATTCCTGCCTTGTAGCGCAGGTAGCCAACCAATGCAGGCACGGCCGATGCAAATGCCCACACATAGGGAACAGCCTTGCTGCCGGGGTTTAAATCATTGAAAACTTTGGCCATGAAAAAAGTAGCGGCTGCTGTGGCGGCGGTGTGACCTGCAAAAAAAGCCCGTTGTGCATTTTTGTCTATCCGGGTGGCGGTGTCTAAACCTGTGTTGTAAACATAAGGCCGGCTCCGGTTTATGTTGCCTGCACTCATCGTAAACAATGTGCCGGTGATTGCCATGGTTTCTGTGTAAAGAACCATGATCTGACCAAACTTTTTTCGTTCATTTTTATTGAGCAAACC
>JAYTGA010000217.1:0-1849 GCA_043733905.1 Segetibacter sp. | reverse complement strand
AGCCGCCCAGCGGGCAGCTCTTGATGAACTAAAAAAATTACAATCACAGCAGGCTGCATAAATCAACCCTATTAACATTTTATTAGGCGTAAGGTGAGTTAACTAAAACAACCAGCGGCATCATCACTCAGCTTCATCATAAGATTGATCACAGAGCCAATCATTTGTCGTAAGGCGAATGTTTTTGTCTCTTATTATGTTTAAAGAATCAAAAAGAAAAAATTTGTCTAAAAGTTAATGGGGATACATAATTTTACTCAATAATATTTTTCCTTCTTCAATTATTTATTTGGCCAAAAATGTCCTACAATATTTTTGCATATTTTATCTACCTGATCTTTATGTTTACCATTATTATCAGAATAGGTCAATTGTGTTACACAAATGGTTTCATTTACGCTATGCAAATTTTTGACAATGACAGCCACCTTACACTTAGCACAAATAAAATCTTATTAGTTTGTTACTACTTATTGAATCTTGGGTATACACTCTTTAGTATTGGTACTTGGTCAAAAATTCATGATAAAGCACAAATGATAGCGGATTTAAGTTCGAAAATGGGAATATTATTATTCCTTTTAGGTGTCATTCACATACTAAACATACTTTTGATTATTTATATAGCTTATTTTAAAAAGAAAAATCCTAAGTTCAACTAACAAGTGCGACACATTATAACAACTTCCAACTCAATCTCTTTTTGGGGTACCCCAAAAAGAGATTGAGTTGGAAAGTAGAATTTTGCGTTGCTAAAATGACAAAAAAATACCACCAACTCAACCAGGAACAAAGATACCAGATAGAAGCGCTGCTACAAGCAGGAACAGGAAAAGGAGCCATTGCAGCCATCATTGGCGTCGACCGCAGTACCGTTTACCGGGAGCTAAAACGCAACAACACCACTACGGCAAAGCAACCTGTTTACAAAGCCGCTTCGGCTCATTGTTTGCCTCTAAAAGAGCTTATGTACCCAAGCCCTCTGCCAGCGCAGACAAAGCCATTATCAGGCGAATGCGGTGGCTCTTAATGCGCCACTGGAGTCCCGAACAAATAGCGGGAACATGTCGAAAAAGAGACATCCAGATGCTGTCTGTAGAAAGCATTTATCTATGGATTTATGCCCAAAAGAAAAAAGGCATTGATTATGCCAAACACCTGCGAAGGCATCATAGAAAACGCCGCAAACGAAGGCTCACAAAGCAACCCAGAACCATTATCCAAAATAAAGTGTCTATTCATGACCGACCCCAAATAGTAGCCGAACAAGGCCGCATTGGCGATTTTGAAACAGACCTTGTCAAATGCCAAAACGGATATCTCGTCACCATTACAGAACGAAAAACACTCTTTAATCTTATCGAAAAAATACCCAACAAAGAAGCTGCTTCAGTCCAAAAAGCCATCATAAAAGCCCTGCAACCCTATAAAGAAATGGTCAAAACAATCACCTCCGACAATGGAACCGAATTTGCAAACCACCAAAAAATAGCCCAAGAATTGCAATGCAATTGGTTCTTTGCAGACCCTTATAAATCGCAGCAAAGAGGCGCAAACGAAAACCAAAATGGGCTGATAAGGCAATTCTTTACCAACAAAACCGACCTCAATAATATTGAAGAAAATGAAATAAAACTCGTCCAAAACAAACTAAACGCAAGACCAAGAAAAAAAGCCAACTTTGAAACACCTAACAATTTATTCCCTAACCAAAATGTCGCACTTGTCGCTTGAATTCAGCAATTGAACCTCAATGTCATCAACTTAAGGAATTTACCTTCAAAAATGGCATGTTTGAAGCAACGGTATATAGATAGGGCCTGTCTTAGCTCCTGAAACTTCAACATCA
>JAYTGA010000216.1:0-13594 GCA_043733905.1 Segetibacter sp. | reverse complement strand
AAATTCCTTCTTAAGAATGAATGAATATTTTAAAAAGACCATTTTGTATGAAAAAGGCATGAGGTAAAATGCTATGTGGGTAGGTTTCTTAGGACTGGCTCAATGGGTTGTGGCTTTGTTTCATTTGACAAAAGCAGAGCAAGATAGATGGATACTAAAATCAAAACTTCCCCGGCTTCTCTTTGATAAGCAAACCTGAAAGGCAAGTCATGGTTTAATGCAAGACCAAGTATTAACAGACCCAAAGATAATCCTGATGCCCTGTTTATGACAAGACCTAGTACTCCAAGGTATTGCACCATGTTGTAAGGGTTTCTGTTGGCCGGGGTAAACAATTCGCAGAAAATATAAATCATGAAAGAAGCAAGCATGAGTGTTTCATTGTTTGCTGAAACATTTTTGAACCCTGTAATCCACAAAAAGGCAAATAAGAAAAAGACAAGCATACCCGAAAAAAAACCAGGGTTTGTAATCTTCAATCCGAATAATTGGAAATAATGTTGAACAGAAAATAAGCAACCTGCACCAAAATTTCTGACCACATCCATTTTTGCTACACAGCTTTCCATGACTATTGGTTTTGCTCGGCTTACTTTATGAGCATCCTGATTATTCCATCCTGTAATCTCGGTACCATACAATTTCATAGCTTTTGAATATTCAGGCATATACTTTATGGTGCCGGAAATAACCAATAATATTATTGCTAAAACGCCGCTCATGAATAACCATTTAATTTTTACTTTTAAATCCCTTAAAAGCCATGGTAAAAAGGCTAATGCAAAGAATGGCCTGACCAAAGCAGCTAAGGGAAAAATAAGCAATGTAGCTTCCTTTCGTTTTTGAGATAAGAACGTGGATAAGGCAAATAAAAAACCAAAGAGGATATAGTATTGACCGCTATAAATGTGCTGCCACCAATTGCGGCTATAACAAAAGAAAACTAATGAAAGAAAGATGGTAATTAACTGCTTACTCCGTTTTGTTGGGACAAACCATGTGAGCAATAATGTTGCAAACAGGAATAGCTCTTCAATAACCCACCATACCAGTTTTATATTGCAATAACTTAATTTAAGCAAAGGCAGTTGCAGCCATAAAATGAATGGGGAGGCCGTCACCCCATTTAAGCCATAGGGCAACACAATATTCGGGTCAAACAACCTTACATCATCACCCTGTTTCCATTCAAAAAAATATGCAGGGCGGTTTGCCTGCATCAGTTGACTACCAATGATCCGGCTATGAAGATCCTGCATCATACTTTCTTCCATAAGTCTATGAGCAATAAAAACCTGGGGAATAAAAACAATGATTAATAAAAGTATCAGCCCCGTTTTATTAAGTGGTTTCGCTTTATCTGAAATTGTGTATTTCTCAATAGTTTTAAACACGGGTAAATATAACAACCTTCCAAAAATAGTTTACCTGCTTTATTTTAGCTTACTCTCAAAATCAATTCGCAGTTTTACCTCAACTCTCCAAAATTCAAATCTAACACTTCAAATGATATAGCAAAATCAACATACAGGAGTGCCATGTATTTACAGATAAAAAATACGAAGAAAAGTATAAATTTAAAGAATTTTATATTCATTGGTCTGCAACCTCAATCACATTTATTGAGTCAATAAACTTTTTAAAAGCTGAATTGTGTTTTGCCGAACCAATGATATCCTGCTTCTTTCTCCAATTTCTTAAAATGGTTTCGTATGTTCTGATGCTGATAGGGTTGTTTTTGTCCTTTGTTGGAATTGTTTGAATATCATTCCTTCTTAGTTCTGTGTTAAGCGTTGAGAGGCAATTTTTCGTATCTGCCTGATGATGATTTGTGTAATACAGAGGAAGCAACCAACATTCAATTGTATGAACACAGACAGCAAAGAAAATTTTGTCCATGTGAAATTCTAATATTTCGGGCTTAATGAGTCCTTTCAGTTTCTCAACGACATCAACATGTAATTGATCAACTGTTTTAAGGTTATTATCCGGCTTGGTATGACTTACATTAAACGGTTTTGTTTGCGATTGGTCGGTATCAATTTGAATAATTAGAAAGTCGTTTTCAACAAAAATGTCTTTGAGTTCCTCTCTTTCGCAATACTTTAAAACCTCGTTCCATCCGCCTGTTGTTTCTTGTTTTTCATTTACAATCTTGGGTTGAATCTGGTTTATTTCTGGTTCTTTATCTTTAAAATATTTAGCAATGATGTGCTTAATTATTCGATGTTCCGAAGGCCCTTCAGTAATGAGTGCAAACTTCATATTTATTTGTAAATGAAAGAGTTGTGATTAAAAATTTTCAGGCAACCCACCAATGAAACCATTTGTCCATACCTCTGATAATTTCATTTGTCTTTCGGACTTAAACTCAATACGTTTAGCTTTAGTATGCCCTTCATCATTTCGTCTTACAACAAATAAGCGCTGACTGTCATCTTTCAAATTCAACCCGTCAAGTATAGCTGGATTATGCGTTGTCACAATAACTTGTTTCTTATGTTTTTTTGCTAATGCAGCAAGATTTCTTATTAGCTGCATACACAACTTTGGATTGAATGACGCATCAATATTATCAATAGCAAAGAAGGTTGGAGTGGCTTTAGAAATAAAAAGTGTTGAGTAAAAAAGCAAAAATAAAAACCCTTCGTTAGTGCTACGCTGGTCAAAGTATTTAAGATTTTCGAAAAGATATTTGTCTTTTATTTTTAGGGAAAATTCATTTTGCATTAAGTTGTCCGGTAATTCAAAACCTTCATACCAATCAAGAAGAATAAGATTTTTCTGAATTTCAGTTAATATTTTTTGGTTCTTAGTGCCAAAAGCAAGTTCTTTTAAGTATTTAAAAAGTCCATCGCCCTTAATTCCAAGCGGATAAATTTGATTGGTTTCTTCAAACTTTCTTAAACTACTTTGTTCTGGCGAATAGATTATATAGCTTGCGATGTCGGAATTAAAAAATAATTCTTCGACTGTAGAACTAGTTGCATTAATAATGTCATTTAAACTGTATTTTTTTTCTTGGTCATTGTCAACTTCTGGAATTTTTGCGGTTTCGTTTTTTTCATCGGCAATAATAGTTTTTACTTTTTCTCTTAGGATTTGAATAAAATTATCAATTTCTTTGAGTGCATGTTCTTTATTTTTATTTATCCATTTTTGGGGATTAGTTGGGTCACTGACTAAGTCATATTGATAAACTCTTTCGTGTGTCGTTATATTAATAGCAATTGATTTTTTCTTCTTGCCATTGCTAAATGCCGAATACATAAATTCAGGATTTGTGGCTCTTATTCCTCTATTACCAAAATACTCATAGTCCAACTTGTCGTTGCTTGCTGCCGCACCAAAAGCAACTGCTTCTAAAATATTTGATTTACCGCAACCGTTTTCCCCAATCAGAACATTGAATGTACCCAGGTCAAGAGATAAGTCAACAACTGATTTGAAATTTTTTATTTGAATTGATTTTATCATTTTAATCGCTATAGTCAGGTGGTAAATTTAGGATTCTTTTCCTTCTTTTGGAATTGCCCCCAGTTGTCGGAAGGGTTTTGACCCCGTTCAACATTAATATTGTAACCAAATGGCAGAAAAAAAAGTAGTTTTTCCTTTGAGGGCTGAGTTCAAGCCACAAGTGCGACATCTTTTATGATGAAATAATTTGCTTAATTTTTCAAAAATTGCTTTTTATTCTTGGTTCAACATCATTTTTTTATAGACCAACACTAAACAAAGACTTCTGAATACTTTTGACTTATAAAACATCCAAATCCTTTCACACTTGCTTGTTTCAATCCCTGCTAAACCAACCGCATATCCTTTCTAATCCCCACCCACCAACTCCCCAAAACCCAAATCCAACACTTCATAAGTTCTGGAAGAATCAACATATAGGTAATGCCACCATTCGGTTGGCAAAGCTGCGAAACCATGTTTTCGCATCACCTTTTTGAGCAAAGCCGTGTTGCGAAGGACATCCGGGGGCAGGTTCGTGTAGTTGTGGCTGGCTTTTTCAGTAAAATCATCAAAGGGTGTGGGCATGGGCACTTCCTGCCCGTTTGTTTTGACCAAAGTAAGGTCAACTGCCGTTCCGCGGTTGTGTGCGCTGCCTTTGGCGGGGTTGGCAACATACCTGCGGTCGTGAACCAGTTTCCACATTTTTTTGGTGACGGAATAGGGTCGGTAGGCATCCCATATTTTGAGGGCAAAACCTGAATCGCGGAGTTCATCATTCACTTTTTTGAGGGCCAAAGCCACAGGCAAACGCAGGTAAGCTTGTGGATTGGCATACAGAACCTGCCCTGTAAAATTGTCTTTGGTGCCGTATTTCAGGTCTATAAAAATGTTGGGATCCACGCTTTTTGTCAACACCATTTTTTGCGAAGGATCAGCTTTCAAAGTAGTTTTATAGGCATTTACACCCTTTATCACCAATACATTTTCCCCTTTGCTTTTTTGCTGCAAAGTTTGCGAAAGTGCTATATGTGAACAAGTTATAACAAACATGGTGACCGAAAAAAGCAATTTTCCCCTATTTTTGCGCCTCATTTTTATGACAATATTTTATTTGACAACCTTTTAAACCCTCAGCAAAAATGAAGAAATTAATCTTAATCATGTTAGTGCTTCCAATGTTTGCAATGGCGCAGCAGGAAAATGGTGAACACGCAAAAACATTGAAAGGAAAGGCAACTATTTACGCGAATTTTTTTCAGGGTCGGCGCACTGCCACAGGCGAAATTTTTAAACACAGCAACCTCACAGCGGCTTCTAATAATTTCAAACTCAACTCATGGGTTAAGGTTACCAACCTGAGCAACATGAAAACGGTGATTGTAAGAATAAACGACCGCATGCACCCCCGAATGGCCAAAATGGGTCGCATTGTTGACCTGACTAAAACTGCCGCAGAACTCCTTGGTGGTTTTGACGGTATGACCAATGTGAAAGCAGAGGTGATTGGGAAAACCGATGCAGAGTCCCCGGCTGAATAATCTTCGTAATTTTGGTGACAATGATGATTTATGAAGTGTAGATTGGTTCAATCCTTTTTATTCGCGGTGTTAATTTGTTTTCTGGCTTCGCAAAATGTATTTGCGCAGCCTGTAGATGGTAAGCAAAACAAAACAAAACGTCCAAAAGCACTGATAGCGAAGGATTCTCCTGTCCCCGCCCCTCCTGCCGATACGCTAAAGAAAAAAGAACCCGACAGCGATGGAGACGGCATACCGGATACATTAGACAAGTGTCCCGATGAAAAAGGTGTGATTCAATACGATGGCTGCCCCATGCCTGACAGCGACAACGACGGCATTGCCGACGACCTGGATGAATGCCCCGATGAACCCGGGCCCATCCAATACAAAGGTTGCCCCGTGACCGACCGTGATGGCGACAAGATAAACGACGACGTAGATAAATGCCCCGATGTACCCGGCCTTGCCCGCTTTGACGGTTGTCCCACCCGTGACACAGATGGTGACGGTGTAAACGATGATGATGACAAATGTGTGGATGAACCTGGTCCCGCCTCCAACTTTGGATGTCCTGAAACACGTGCCAACCGCAAACTCCTCAAAAAGCAGGACGGGAAAAAAAAATCAGCAACCCCTGCCCGGAAAATTTAGAAGAAAAAGGTTTCTTGTGTGATCATTCAGTCCTTGTTTTTTTGTTGCTGCTACAAGCAGTTTTCTGCCATTTTCTTTTCTGATTTCGCTTCGCAAAATATTTCCCTAAAATGTTTTTATATCGCCGTTTCACATTTTGATGAACGAAGGACTCTATATTTGATAACCGAATTTTATGAATCATTAATCTTCATCTCAAATGCGTATAGGTATTGTGTGCTATCCCACGTTTGGCGGTAGCGGTGTGCTGGCGACAGAACTGGGCAAAGCCCTGGCCGACAAAGGACATTCCGTTCACTTCATTACTTACCAGCAACCGGTCAGGCTCAATGTCTTTAGTGCAAATATTTATTACCACGAGGTACGTGTGCCCACCTATCCCCTCTTCGACTATCCACCCTACGAGGTGGCTCTAAGCAGCACAATGGTGGATGTGATCATGAATCACAAACTTGATCTGCTGCATGTTCACTATGCCATCCCTCACGCATCTGCAGCATACATGGCCAAGCAGATTGTAGCCAAAAGCGGCATCAACATCCCTGTCATTACCACACTGCACGGCACCGACATTACTTTGGTGGGCAGAGATAAAACATACACACCCGTTGTCACCTTCAGCATCAACGAGAGTGATGCCATTACCGCAGTAAGCGATAACCTGCGGCAGGAAACTTACAAATGGTTTGCCATTACCAAAGACATAGACGTGATTCACAACTTTGTGGACGTGGCAAGGTTTAGCAAAAAGCCGATAGATGCTTTCAGAAAAGTGATCGCCCCGCTGGGAGAAAAAATATTGGTTCATGCCTCCAACTTCAGAAAGGTGAAAAGGGTGCAGGATGTAATCAAAATATTTGGCGGTGTTAGGGAGCAAATGCCTGCGAAACTGCTGATGGTAGGTGATGGGCCGGAAAGACCCTCCATAGAAGAACAAGTGAAGGAAATGGGTCTGGCTGATGATGTAAGATTTTTAGGCAAGCAGGAGCAAATGGAGGAAATACTGGTGGTGAGCGACCTGTTTATATTGACCTCTGATTATGAAAGCTTTGGTCTGTCTGCCCTGGAGGCAATGGCAGCCCGGATGCCTGTAGTAAGTACAAATGCAGGTGGACTGCCCGAAGTGAATATTCACGGCAAAACCGGCTTCATGAGCAACATTGGCGATGTGGAGGACATGACAGCCAACGCCGTAAAATTGCTTGGCGATGAAACGCTACTCGCCGAATTCAAACAAAATGCCTACGAACAGGCTTGCAGGTTCGACATCAAAAATATCATTCCGGTTTATGAAAAATTGTACAGCAGGTTTTGTACGATGGAATGTGAGAAGGTGTAGGGTTTAACATCGTTTATATAAATTTTTTATCTATTTATTTTGTACTCATAAAAAATCTTTTATGCTATCCCTTAACCTGAAACCTATTTTTAAAGCCCGTGGAATTGACAGACCCTTTACATTTCTTGTAAAAGCAGGACTTACATCACATGCTGCCAATACCGTTTTAAATAGCACGACAAAGTCTTTTCGGTTAGACCATATTGAAGTGCTTTGCAGGACTTTGGTTTGTGAACCAAACGATTTGCTTTTGTCGACACCCGACAAAGCCAACAGTATGCAAGCGAACATCCCTTGTTTAAACTGCAACAGCAGGACATAGCCAACGATATGAAACAAACCTTTGCAACAATACCCTATAAACAACTAAAAGAAATTACAAAGTAAATGAATGGTCTGTCTTAGTCCGCCCAGTGGACAAAGACTGACACCAACAGTGTTTTTTTACCCTTGTCCATTTCCTCCAAAATAGTTTTTCTTTGCAGCCATGCTCATCAACCCCTCAACCCCTAAACCCCTAAACATTAAACCCTAAACAACCCTCCCTACTTGCCATGCTTATCAATCGCCGCGTTCAGACTTTAGACGAATTTACACTTCAGCAACTCCGGGCCTTTCCCCAGGCCACAGGTGAACTAAGTATGCTTCTCAGGGACATTGGCCTTGCGGCAAAAAGAGTCAATGTAGAAGTAAACAAAGCAGGACTGGTGGACATATTGGGCGATGCCGGCAGTGTGAACATACAAGGTGAGGAGGTGAAAAAATTAGACGTTTTTGCCAACAACCAGTTCATAGGTGTTACCCGCCACGGCATTAGTTGCGCAGGTGTAGGCAGCGAGGAAAACGATGACATTGTTGTCTTCGACGACGAAATCAGCAACAACAGCAAATACGTCATGCTCATGGACCCGCTGGATGGCAGCGGCAACATAGATGTGAACGTGTCCATTGGCACTATTTTCAGCATTTATCGCAGAATCAGCCAGCGTGGTGGCCCGGTCAACCTCCAGGATTTTTTGCAACCCGGCAATCAGCAGGTGGCGGCGGGATATATTATTTATGGCAGCAGCACCATGCTTGTTTATGCAACCAAACGTGGAGTCAATGGCTTTACCCTTGACCAGAGCATCGGCGAGTTTACCCTTAGCCACCCTAATATTCAATGTCCGCAAACTGGCAATATTTACTCTGTCAATCACGGAAATTTCCTTCGGTTCGATGAAGGTGTCCGAAAATACATTAATGGGTGCCAGCAAAAGACCAAAGACAACGGCGGCCCCTACACACAGCGATACATTGGAAGCATGGTGGCCGATGTGCATCGCAACCTGATCAAAGGTGGCATCTTCATGTATCCCGGCACCTCAGACAAGCCCAAAGGCAAGCTGCGACTGCTTTACGAATGCAACCCACTTGCTTATATTGTAGAAAGAGCAGGAGGAAAAGCAACCAATGGCACACAACGAATTATGGATGTGAAACCTACCGAACTCCACCAGCGGTCACCACTTTTCATTGGCAGTATTGACATGATGAATGAGTTGGAAAGTCATACGAACAAAGTGCTGTAAGCATAAAACAAAATTGATAACAATTTTGGCAAACACGGTAATCAATAGCCTGATTTAATTTTGTTTATTGGTAACGTCATCATTCTTTTTTAGCAATTATTAAAATCTGCTTTCACAGCTTTAATAAAGTTCTCTGCAATGACTCCAATTGTGAACCCCGCAGATATCAAAAGACTTTTCCAGACTGATGAGCTTTTTAGTAAAATCGAAATGCAATATGGCGAACCGCCCAACTGGAGCAGGCCGCAGGGGTTTGTGACTTTATGCAAAATCATACTTGAACAGCAGGTGAGCCTGCAATCGGCCAATGCTCATTTCCTTAAACTCAACAATTATCTTCCTTCATTTTCGCCTAACGAAATCATCAAACTAACTGATGAGGAAATGAAACAGTGCCAGGTCAGCAGGCAAAAGACAACCTATCTGCGTTCGCTGTCGCAGGCTGTTCTGGAAGGAAAAATTGATTTTGAAAACATGGCTTTTTTGCCTGAAGCGGCTGTGAGAGAACAACTCATTTCACTCAAAGGAATTGGCAACTGGACGTCTGACATTTATCTTATGTTTTGCCTTCAGGCTAAAGATATTTTTCCGATTGGCGATGTTGCCATTGTGACAACCATGCGGCAACTGACAACAGCAACAGCCAAAGATGATATCCTACGACATGCAGAAATATGGTCGCCAAACCGTTCATTAGCTACCTATTTTTTGTGGCATTATTATTTAAAAAAAAGAAATAGAGCTGCGTTGATTTAGAATCATCTTCCTATCGCTGATACCTCTTTCAAATCACACATTGTTCTGTAGAAATACCGTCTGAATAGATTATTATTTAAAATGTGTAGAAAACTCAGCCCACATGTCTAATTTTATGGTAAATACACATTCTAACCATGAAACACATCTTCGCAACACTCCTCGTTTTGTTTATGAGCAATCTTCTGATTGCACAAAACATTGGCATAGGCACCGCCTCGCCTGACACCTCAGCACAATTAGATATAACCAGCTCTGCAAAGGGAATTTTGATACCACGGATGACTTCGGCACAGCGATCTGCTATTGGCGCACCTGCACAGGGTTTGCTCATATACCAGACAGATGGAATGGTTGGTTTTTATGTGAACAGAAGCACCATTTCATCAATACCAAACTGGTCGCTTATTAGTGAAGGGGCTAACTATTGGCGGGTAGCTAACAATAATGCAAATAATATCTCCAATACAAACCCTGGCAATGTTGGTTTAGGAACCAATATTCCCGTTATGAAACTATCTGTAAGCCACACAGACAGTGCAATAGCATTATTTGGCAATAGCCAGTCATTAGCAAGCGGCACGCAAAGCAACATTTATTTCAGAAACGGAAATGAGCTAAGCGGATACTATACCGGCAGCATTGGCACCATTGGCACCTCGGCCAGCACTGCACGGTTGGGCATCTTTACAGGTGCCGTAACAGCGGGCAGCAGTTTGCTGGAAAAAATGAGCATTGACAACAACGGCAATGTAGGTATCGGCACCACGACACCATCGCTTGCAGGGCTAGTAGTCAATACCAAAGCAGGTAATACGAACGCCGTATTTGGTGACGATGTTGCAGGTGTGGCAATTGAAAGCACCAATCCTGGTATTGGTCTTAACTCATACTACAACAATGGCAGGAAAGTAATTTATAGAGGTTATGGCGGCCTAATAGGACAAGATGCGCTTACCGGCAGGTTTTATATTTCCACCTCGTCAGCCCCCGTCAATGGACAGGGTAGCAGCATGACCCTCACAGACCGATTTGTTATTTCAGCAAATGGAAACGTGGGAATCCAGGGCAACACTGCACCTGCCTCGCCGCTTTCATTTGCCAACAGCGGCGGCGATAAAATAAACCTCTACCAGGAGTCTGCCGGGCAGGTTTATGGCCTGGGAATTGGCACCGGCACTATGCAGATATTTAGCCCGGCCACCCGCAACATTGCTTTTGGAACAGGCAGTAGCGCTGCATTTACACAAACAATGGGTTTAGATGCCGCTGGTTCATTATTCATTCAGGGTGCCAATGCAGGATACATTTTCAAAGACAGAACAGACAATACATACGGTGGTTGGAACTGGTATGCCAGTGCAGGTAAAGCAAACCTGTTTAGGTACACCGGTGGAATTGCATTGACCGTAGATGCGGTTGGCAAAGTCGGCATTGGCATTACTGCTCCCACATCACCATTATCGTTTGCCAAAACTGGCGGGGATAAAATAAACCTGTATGAAGAGGCTACCAATCAACAATACGGATTAGGCATTGGCATCGGGACATTGCAGATTTATACGCCCAATACGGGTGCCCGCAGCATAGCCTTTGGCTCGGGCAGCAGTGCTGCTTTTACCCAATCTATGAACCTGGGCAACACAGGTGCTTTGTCCATTCAGGGGGCAGATGCAGGCTACATTTTCAAAGACCGGACAGACAATTCTTATGGTGGCTGGAACTGGTATGCCAATGGTGGAGTTGCCAGTTTGTACCGGTACTCATCCGGTGGCAATCTGCTGAGCATAGATGCGACCGGCAACATGAACCTTGGTGCTACCCGCAATGCTGTGGGATACAAGCTGAATGTGGGTGGTAAAATAATAGCAGAAGAAGTAAGGGTGAACCTGCAAGCCAACTGGCCCGACTATGTGTTTGCCCCCAACTACACCCTTAAACCCCTCTCGGAACTGGAAAGTTTCATTAAAGCCAACAATCATCTACCCAACATACCCGCAGCAGCAGAGGTGGAAAAAAGCGGCATTGCCATTGGCGAAATGCAAACCAAAATGATGGAGAAAATAGAGGAACTAAGCTTGTATATCATTCAGCAAAACAAAACAATTGAGGTGCTGAAACAACAAATGGAGGCTTTGCAAACTAAAACCGGCAAATAAGCAACTATGAAACTAAAACATGCATTCTTGCTTTTGCTGTCGGTATTCTTTACCCTCCATGTTTTCGCCCAGCGAGACGAGGAAGAAAGGGAAGACAAAGACGGTAGAATGAAGGATTTTATTGAAAAAAGGCAGGACTTTTTAGAAGCCAATGCGGGTACTAAAAACCTGACCACCGTCAATTACAGGGAGTGGCAAAGGTTCAACACTACGAGCAAAACGGCAGGTTATACCACACTGAACGGCAACTGGGGACAAATCACTATTAACCAGCAAAGCCCATGGGGCATGGGCAGGGTCAACTGTTTTGCCATGCAGCCGGGCACGCCTTCCACTATTTGGGTAGCCACGCCATCGGGTGGCCTTTGGAAAACAACCAACAGCGGCACCAACTGGAACAACTATACCGATGCCCTGCCTGTTCCCGGCGTTGCGGGTGTTTGCATAGACCCTAACCTGACCAGCACGCTTTATATTTTGACCGGTACCGCTTCTATTGTAGAGTGTCAATCCATAGGGGTTTTTAAATCAACTGATGGCGGGGTCAATTGGTTTGCCACGGGCTTAGACACTGCACGGCAGCCACAAGGTGGCGGGTACGGATGGAGTGCCAACGAGCTGCTGATGGATCCCAACAACAGCAGTATCCTTTTTGCCTGCATGAACAATGGCTTGTTCAGAACACAGGATGCGGGGGCTACATGGACAAATGTTTTCCCCGGAAATAATGTGAAAGACATGGTATTTCACCCAACTAATTCCAACATTATTTATCTGACTACCGGAGGTGGTCAAATATTTTCTTCAAACAATAACGGGCTTACTTTTTCAGGCATACAGGGTGTGCCTGCCGTGCCGGGTTATCCAAATACTCAAGCCACCACACTGGCAGTAAGCCCTGCTGCCCCTGACAGTCTTTTTCTGTGTTTAACGGTTTCAAAACCAGGCTATGAAAACGTGATTGCGCTTGGAAGAGCAAAGTACAATGCAACCACCAATGCTTTGACCTTTGGAGCCTCCAAACTATCTATGTATGACACAGGCACGGCGGTACATAATTTATCTGACATGACCTGTGCGCTGCGCTATTGGAGGGATGCAAGGCTGGCCGTATCGCCTGCTACTACTGCACAAATGTATGTGGGTGGTTTGGACACATGGAGCACTAATGACTATGGCAAAAGCTGGATTTTTAAAAGAGTCAATAATGCACCGCATACTGACTGCAGCCAAATGGAGTATGTGGGTACTGACATTTATACCTGCGATGATGGCGGCTTTTACAAACAAACAGCCAGCCCTACCAATTCTTCTGCACCGTGGAGTATCCTTACCGGCAAAATGCCTATTCAGCAAATCTGGCGGTTGGGCATTTCGCAGGCCAGTACCTCCGATTTTTTCCTCGCTTTGCAAGACAATGGGACACATATCCGAACAGCGTCCGGATATAAACACATGGAAGGCGGTGATGGCATTTTGGCAAAGATTGACCCCAATAACCCATCGCTGTTTTACGGAAAAAGCAGCGATAACAGCAAAATCATCTTTAAATATAGAAATTTCGATACCATTCAATTAGATCCTACCCATAACAATGCACAGGAAAAAGGTTTCAACTTTTTGCCTTTTGAAATAGACCAGAACAACGGTAAGAATTTATTCACTGCTTTCAAATCATTGTACACCAGCACCGATACAGGCAATACCTGGACAACACACAACTTTGGCGGCGCCATCGAAACTAAGCTGATGGCCGTTTGTAAATCAAATACCAACGTCATCTGGCTGATGGAAGATGGTGTCAATTATACCATACGCAAAACGGATAATGGAGGCATTAATTTCGGGTTAGTTACCGTGCCGGATAGTATTCCCAAATCAACTATCAACGATATAGTCATTTGCCCGTTCGATGAAAACAGGGTGTACCTGGTAATGGACGGATACACCGCAGGCAAAAAGGTTTATGTAACCACCAATGGCGGCCTCACCTGGAGAAACCTGTCTTACAATTTGCCCAACGTACCCATCTATTCCATTGCCTACGAAGATGTGGGCGACAGCAGCATTTACATTGGCACCGAAATAGGCGTTTACTATTTCAACACCCTCATCAACAAATGGATTCCTTTTAACAAT
>JAYTGA010000215.1:0-15244 GCA_043733905.1 Segetibacter sp. | reverse complement strand
TGCTCCATCATTTTATTGATTCTGTACACCAGCAAGTTTGTTCTGCTGAGCTTTGCCGGATGGGTTTTTAATGCAAAAGAAGTTACTGAGACTTATATTTTTATTGTTTTTTTAATCAATAAAATAATGGGTATAATTTTGCTCCCATTTTCGTTCATTATTGCTTTTTCCCAACCCGTTATTATTACCTTCAGTGTTACAGTATCTTTAATGATAGTTTTCATACTTTTTTGTTACAGGTACATTGCAGCGTTAATGCCCGTAAGACGGGAAATGAAAGTAAGTACAACCCATTTTTTGTTCTATATACTTGCATTTGAAATAATGCCGCTTTTACTCATTTACAAGACAATGGGAATTTATTTGAGCAAGAGTGTGTAATTTTGCACGAAATTTAGCTTGTTAGCATGGTTAAAAACGGGTCTGCAACTGGAAACAGAAGTAAAGTGATGAAGAAAATTCTGATAACACAACCTAAACCTGAAAATGACAAGTCTCCTTATTATGAACTTGCCAGAAAGTTTAGTATAGACCTCGTGTTCCATCCTTTTATCAAATTGGAAAGCATTCCTGCAAAAGAATTTCGCAGGCAAAAAATTGACATCAGCTATTTTACTGCAGTCATTTTTACCAGCCGAAATGCGATTGATCATTTCTTCAGAATATGTGATGAAATGAAAGTCAATATTAGCCAGGACATGAAGTATTTCTGTATTACCGAAGCAGTAGCTCTTTATCTCCAAAAGTTTATTCTTTATCGAAAGAGAAAAGTTTTTTATGGTGCAGACGGCACTAACAAAAGCATGTTTGATGTCATTAACAAGCACAAGGAAAATGAAAAATTTCTGTATGTCTGTAGCGAAAATCAACAGGATAATGAGATTGTATTATGGCTCAAAAACCACAAATGCGAGTTTGCGCTTGGTTTTATGTATCGCACTGTTAGCAACGATATTTCGCTTATTATGAATGCCAGATACGATGTTATATGCTTCTTTACACCAAGCGGTGTGAAAAGTCTTTTTGACAATATGCCCGCTTATAAACAACAAAATACGCTTATCGGAGCTTTTGGCAGCAACACCGGCAAAGCTGTGGAAGAGGCGGGATTAAACCTTCAGATAAAAGCACCTGCACCGCAAACGCCCAGTATGGTAGCGGCTTTGGAGCATTTCTTTTCTGCTGCTAAAAAAAAATAAATAAACATAATAATTAAGTAAAAAGCAGGCTCATGGTCTGCTTTTTGAATTTCATCACTATAAGTTTTTTATGCACCTGCACACCAACATGCTCATCCACGAAACAAGCCCATATTTGCTTCAACATGCACACAATCCTGTTGACTGGCATCCCTGGGGGCAGGAAGCTTTGCAAAAGTCTAAAGATCGTGACAAGCCTGTATTGATAAGCATTGGCTATTCAGCATGCCATTGGTGCCATGTTATGGAAAGAGAAAGCTTTGAGAATGAAGAAACTGCCAGACTGATGAACGAACTTTTCATCAACATTAAAATAGACCGGGAGGAAAGACCGGACTTAGACCATATATACATGGATGCAGTGCAGGTGATGACAGGCAGCGGCGGATGGCCTTTGAATGTTTTTTTATTTCCCGATGGAAGACCCTTTTATGGTGGCACTTACTTTCCTCCGGTTAATGCCTATAACAGAAGAAGCTGGAAAGAAATTTTAGTCATTGTAAGCGATGCCTATAAAAACAAAAAGAATGAGCTGGAAAGCCAAGCCGAAAATCTGGCTGAATATCTTAAAAATGTAAACATTGCCGGAAAAACTGCAAACGCCGGAGACGATTTTTTTTCAGAAAAATCATTGGCGGATGTGACTGTTAACCTGCTGAAAAATGCTGATAAAAAATGGGGCGGATTTGGTGCTGCACCAAAATTCCCCCAAACTTTTTCCATTCAATATTTATTGCGTGATTTTTATTTTACAAAAAATGAAGAAAGCCTCAATCATGCCGTGCTCAGTCTTGATAAAATGATGAATGGTGGCATCTATGACCATCTTGGAGGAGGCTTTGCAAGATATAGTACTGATGAGAAATGGCTGGCACCCCACTTCGAAAAAATGCTTTATGACAATGCACTTTTGCTTAGTGTATTGAGCGAAGCTTATCAGTTGACAGGCAAAAAATCGTTTAAGACCACTATTGAGCAGACGATGACTTTTATACAGAGAGAACTAATGGATGCAGATGGAGGTTTCTATAGTGCTCTGGATGCCGACAGCGAAGGGGTAGAAGGGAAATTTTATACCTGGAGCCAGAAGGAAATCAATGATATTTTGAAAGATGATGCTGACCTTTTTTCCCGTTTTTATGGTGTGAGCGAAGTGGGCAACTGGGAGCATACAAATATTTTGTGGATCACAAAACCAGAGGATGAGTTTGCTGTTGAAAATGGAATAGAAGAAGCGACATTGGAAATTTTTTTAGAGAAATGCAGGCAACATTTATTAGCTGAAAGAAGCAAACGAATCAGGCCATTGCTCGACGATAAAATTTTGCTCGGATGGAATGCTTTAATGGTAACAGCCTGTTGCAAAACTTATGCAGCCACAGGCAATGTTGAGTATAAAAATATGGCCGAGAAAAATATGGCACTTCTCGAAAATTTTTTTTCAGATCCGGCTAGTTCACTTTGGTTTCATACTTACAAAAATGGAATTTCAAAATATCCCGCTTTCCTTGATGACTATGCTTTTGTCATTCAGGCACTTATCCATTTGCAGGAAGTAACTGGCAATGAAAATTATTTGCTGAAAGCAAAAAAAATGACTGAACTGGTTATGGAACATTTTCTTGAAGAAGAAACAGGTTTTTTTTATTACACCGGCAAAAATCAAGAAGATGTGATTATTAGGAAGAAAGAAATGTATGACGGGGCAATTCCTTCTGGAAATGCTATAATGGCTACATGTCTCTATTATCTTTCTGTTATTTTTGATATTGAAAAGTGGAAAAAACAGGGGAAAAAAATACTGGAAAATTTGAGCAACACAATTATTCAATACCCCTCATCGTTTGGTAATTGGGTTTGCCTTTTACAGCAGATGGTTTACGATGTTCCTGAAATCATTATTACTGGATCTATACCCAAAAAAGTGTTTGTAGAAATACTTCGGGAATACATTCCAGGCCGGATTTTGCAATCGGCAGACAAACTTGTAAATGATTTTCCTTTGGTGAAAGGAAAGCTATTTAAAAATGAATATTTCGTTTATGTTTGTAGAAATTATACCTGTGCTAGACCGGTAAAAACTCTAGAAGAAATAAAAAGTTTGTTAAAATAAATTTTTTTTAGAAAAAACGATTATAAATTGTGCTTCTAAATTGAATCGTTCATCTAACTTTTTTGCCAATCGGATAAAATCTACAACGTCATTATTTCAATGGAAGTCACTATTTTTAGGTTATTGAGAGGTAAATAAAAATGTGAGTGGCTTAGGTGGTTCTGGTACAATATAAATTCGTTTGTATCGTTTTAGAATCACTAAGGGTATGCTACCTTTAATAAAAATTAATAGCGGCCTTTTTATTTGGGATAAGTTATTTTGTTACATTTGCTTTATACCTATTAATCGTTACAATCGAATGAGAAGTCAACTGTTTACTTTAGCAGCGTTATCCACACTTGCATTAGGCATTGTGAGTTGTGGTCAGGGAGGAAAGGCTAAAGGTGTGCCTGACAATGGTCAGTTAATGGGAGCATCTTATCCTAATTCTGTCGGAATGACCAAACCTTATGGTATGGTTTATGTTCCGCCAGGCACCTTTCACATGGGCCCCAGTGATGAAGACATAAACTTTAATTTTACTGCCCGCAATAAGCAGGTTTCCATCAACGGCTTTTGGATGGACGCTACCGAAATAACCAATAATGAATATCGCCAGTTTGTTTGGTGGGTTAGAGATTCTTTAGCAGCTAAAGAATTAAATTTTGGTAAAGACATAGACGGAACGTTTGTCGTAGATTGGACCAAAGCCAAAACAATTAAATGGGGTGAGAAATCAACCCTGGAAAAAATTTCAAAAATTACTTTGACGCCAGATAATCGTTTGTATGGCAGAAATGGAATTGATCCGGACAAAATTGTTTACCGTGTGGAAAGCTTTAATTATAAAGAAGCAGCCAAACTGGAAAATAAAGGAAAGCCACGAGGCCAGTACATTGTTAAATACGACGAAAAAATTTACCCCGACACTTTGGTTTGGATGAGAGACTTCTCTTATTCCTACAACGAGCCGATGTCTAAAAGGTATTTTGCCCATCCGTCTTTTAATAATTATCCGGTTGTAGGTGTTAACTGGAAACAGGCTGTCGCCTTTTGCAGATGGAGAACTAACTATATGAATAGCTGGCTCGAAAGAAAGAAAAAATCAGTTGAAAGTGATTTTCGTCTTCCTACAGAAGCTGAGTGGGAGTATGCAGCCCGTGGAGGTCGCACACAGTCGCCATATCCTTGGGGTGGGCCTTATTTAAGAAATAAAAAAGGTTGTTTATTAGCTAATTTTAAACCCGGTCGTGGAAATTATCCTGAAGATGGAGGTTTTTATACTGTAAGAGCAGATGCTTATTGGCCTAATGACTATGGTTTGTATAATATGGCTGGAAATGTATCTGAATGGACAAACTCTTTGTACTACGAAGGCGCTTACAACTTTCAGCATGACATGAATCCAGATATTCGATGGGAGGCGAAAGATTCAGATCCTCCTCGTATGAAACGGAAGGTGGTTCGTGGGGGCAGTTGGAAAGATGTAGGATACTACCTACAGGTCAGTACACGAAATTATGAATATCAGGATACTTCTAAGTCTTATATTGGATTTCGTTGTGTAATTGATTTGCCGGCAAGCGGCCCAAGAAGATAATTCAATTATTAATACGCGGTTTTAGTTATTTTAAAAAAAATCTAAAGTAAAAAATGCTGAGGTAGCGAAACAATTGTTTCCTTTCTCAAGGTAACTATTCTATAAAAATTCCTGTAAACAAAACAAAAATTAAAAAATGGCAGTTGCAATTCCATCAAAAGTTAGTAAAGTTGTAGACATCTTCGTATCTATCGCCGCCGCAGGGGTAATATGGGGAGCACTTCAAAAAATTCTCCACACACCCAGTGCAGATCTGTGGCTAAAGATCGGTTTGGGAACTGAAGCAGTCGTATTTCTTGTGTATGGTGTTCTATACATGATTTATCCGGCAGTGCAGGATCCTGAGATGGATGAAGTCTTAACAAAAGAAGAGAAAGAAGCTGCGGGTGGTGCTAAAGGCAACCCGGCGTTGAAAACAATGGAAAAAATGTTGGCTGAGGCTGATATCACTCCAGCAAATCTTACAAAACTGAGTGCAGGTTTCCAGAAATTGGGAACAACTGTTACCAACATGTCAGATGTGGGCGACATTGTAAAAGCAACCGGTGATTACACACAAAAAACACAGGCAGCTTCCAATGCGCTTGACAAGGTGAAAGATGCGTATATAAATACTGCAAACTCACTTTCTTCGTTCAATGAGGCAAGCGAAAGCACCAAACTATTTCATGGTCAGGTGCAAATTTTGACTAAAAATCTTTCTTCTCTCAATACAATTTACGAATTGGAATTGCAGGAAAGCAACAACCACCTGAAAGCTCTCAACAGCTTCTATGGCAAACTTGCACAAACTTCTCAGGCAATGGAAGGAAGTGTGGAAGACGCAAAAAAAGCACAGGAGCAAATTGGCAAACTGGCTACAAACCTTGGCAAACTGAACCAGGTATATGGCAACATGTTAAGCGCAATGCAAGGCAGATAACATCTGTGTATAATAATAGTAAACCAAATTCAAAATTTTATTTAAATCTATAACCAGATATGGCTTTACCTAAAGAGCCCCGGCAAAAGATGATTAACCTGATGTACCTGGTGTTAACAGCCTTGTTAGCATTGAATGTGTCATCAGAAATCCTGAATGCCTTCAAAACCGTGAACCGAAGTTTGATCAATTCCAATCATATGATTGATGATAAAAACAAAGGTGTATTCGCTTCATTCGAACAAAAGCTAAAGGCTAAAGAAACAGCCGAATTAGCAGCAAAATGGAAACCAAAAGCAGACGAGGCAGGAAAGTTAGGGGAAGATATGTCTAATTACTTGGAAGATCTGAAAGTGCAGTTAATGAAAGCTGCAGGTCAGACCACGCCTGGTGGTCCTTTCAAAGAAGATAATTTGGACGCTGCTACGCATCTTTTTCTTACTGAAACAAAAGGGAAAGAATTGTTTGACAGGTTAACCAAATACAAAAATGATCTTTTAAATGTAGATTCTTCAGTAAAACGTGATTTTCAAAACTCACTACCCATTGACCTTACCACTCCGCCAAGCAACAACGAAGCGTCTCAAAAAGAATGGGCCTATGGCTACTTTCACATGACTCCGACAATTGCAGGCATTACTATGCTGAGCAAATTTGAGAATGACGTGAAAAACTCTGAAGCTTTGGTTGTGGATTATTTGCACAGAAAAATTGGCGAAGTACAGATTGTTTATGACGCATTCCAAGCATTTGCGGGAACTAACTCTCAATATTTGATGCCTGGACAAGAATTGGTAGTTACTGCTGGTGTGGGTGCATTTAGTAAAAATGCTTTACCAACTGTACTTATTGATGGAGTAAATGTTCCTTTAAATAAGGATGGTGCTGCCGAGTATAAAACAAAAGTTGGTGGTCCAGGAAGTTATACTAAAACAGTTACAGTTAATTTTAAAAAGCCAGATGGAACACCTTCAACTGAAACAAGAAAGATTGAATATAGTGTTGGTTCGCCTACGGGTGCAAGTGTAAGTGCGGATGCTGTAAAGGTATTGTACATTGGGTTAGAAAATCCTTTGACAATTTTGGGCGGTTCTGCAGGAGACGAAAAAACTGCCGCAAGTATGGATGGTGGAAACCTAAGAAAAACAGGTCCCGGAAAGTATATTGCAACAGTTGGTTCACCGGGAAAAGCAACTATAAATGTTTCAGTAGAAACTGAAGCCGGAAGAAAATCAACCGCATTCGAGTTTAGAGTTAAAAGAGTACCTGATCCCATTGCAATGGTTGGTGCAAGTTCGGGTGGCAGAACTCCGGTTAATGCTTTTAAAGCACAATCTGGTGTGAGAGCCGATTTGAGAGATTTTGTTTTTGAAGGGGTTAAATTTGATGTCGTGTCTTATGTTGTTTATGCAACAGGTGCAGGGTTTTCAGAAAATCCGGGCATATCTCAAAATGGTGGCCCTGTTTTCAATGACAATTCAAGAAGGGTAATTGAAAAATGCCGTCCGGGTTCTACAGTTGTTATTGATGAAATAAAGGCAAGAGGCCCTGGTGGAGATACTAGACCTTTGCCCCCAATGGCGTTTAACTTATTCTAACAAAAATTGTGGTCATGAATACGAGAAGATTTAAAATTGTGTTGTTGCTACTCTGTATTTCTATGGGTTGTACTTTCGTACAGGCTCAGAAAAAGAAAGGCGGCACCCGTAATTCCACAAGTCGTCCCAGCACTAGTGGTAGTGGTTATGGTACAAGTGGTAGCGGCTATGGAACAACAGGAAGTGGATATGGCACCCCGGCAAAGACTACTACAGGTGGAAAAACTGGCACGACAACAAGTGGAAGTAGCGGTACAAGCGGATATGGTAACACTGGCAGCACAAGTGGCTATGGCACCAGCGGCAGCGGTTATGGCACAACGGACACAAAAAAATCGGGTAGCAATGCTGCGGCACCAATTCAGATAGATAATAAACTTCCCGTTAAGTTTGTAAAAGGTAGTGGAAGCGGCATAGCAGATTCTGTTACTCCATCTTTGCGAAATGATGCTGCCATTGATCGTCAGTTGGTGAAGGAACGTGTACCATTGGTTTATGAGCACATTCGGGAAGATGATGCGGTTTACAGGCAAAGAGTTTGGAGAGAAATTGATACCCGTGAAAAGATCAATCTTCCTTTTAGAAATGCTGCAAACGAAGATAACGGTAACCAGCGTTTCATTTCAATATTGATGTATGCCGTTCAAGCAGGTGATGTCACTGTTTTTAATGCTGACGATGACAGATTTACAACTCCAATGACCAAAGAAGAGGTTTCAAAAATCATTACAGGTGGAATTGATACTGTCCCTCACTACGACATGAATGGTGAACCGGATTATTATGAAGCCCGTCAAAAAATGATTGAACCGGATTCTATTTATCGTTTCAGGCTGAAAGAAGAATGGATTTTTGATAAAGAATCTTCAAGGATGTTTGTCAGAATTCTAGGTATAGCTCCGATAATGATGCAACCAATAGCAGGTGGAACAATGACAATTGAAAGAGTTCTTTTCTGGGCTTACTACCCTGATCTTCGTCCTACTCTTGCTAAATACGAGGTATTTAATGGTAAGAACTATGCCGGACGTATGAGTTGGGAAGAACTTTTTGAAAGCCGTTTTTTTAGCAGCTATATTGTCAAGTCCTCGTTAGACAATCCTTATGACAGAAGCTTAAAAGAGTATATTAAAGACCCTTTATTCAGATTATTGGAAGGTGAAAATATTAAGGAAAAGATCTTCAATTATGAGCAGGATCTTTGGTCTTATTAATTTGATTATGTTTTAAATTAAGCGGGGCTGTCCAAAGGGCAGCCCCGCTTTGTTTTTATGATGTACCTGGTGAGAGCATCTTAATTGTAGAACATTATTCACTCAAATATAATCAGGTATATAAGTTTTCAATGAGTATATTTTCATGTTAGAAATTTATTGAAAATAATTCAAAGCGTAAGTCTAATTTTAAATCAGTGTTGCAACTTCTTCTTTTAAAGTTCAATAAATCTTTACTAAAATTTAAATAAAAATCTTAAATTCTTTTTTGTAATTTGGATAATTCATCAGTTTATATATCTTTACCTCGGTTTTTCATAGGATATTGGATTTTAAAAACGGGGCTGGATATTCATCCTGGCCCCTTACTTTTAAAGTTTTTATGATTTGCTCCCAAAATGTTGAATAAGCAGTTTTGCTTTAGCCTGGCCTATTAAGGCAGACAAATCCTCTTCACTTTTTCCCCTTATATTTTTTACCGATTTGAATTGTTTAAGCAATTGATCTGCTGTTGATTTTCCAACTCCTTTAATTGTTTCCAATTCGTTTTTAAAAGTGCCTTTACTTCTTTTCTGGCGATGAAATGTAATGCCAAACCTATGCACCTCATCGCGAATGCCCCTGATGAGTTTCAGGCTTTCGCTGTCCCAGGGCAATTTGATGGATTGTTTGTCATTGTGAAAAAAAATTTCTTCCTCATTTTTGGCAAGGCCAACAACTGTGAGTTTGCCGGATAGGTTTAGTTCATGTATGCTTTCCATTGCAGCGTTTAACTGGCCTTTTCCTCCATCTATAATCACAAGTTGGGGCAGTGATGCTGATTCTTTGATTAGACGGCTGTATCGCCTGTAAACGACTTCTTTCATTGTGGCAAAATCATTGATACCTTCAACAGTTTTTACGTTATAACGCCGGTAATCATTTTTGCTGGGAATACCTTCTCTAAAGCATACCATTGCGCTCACAGGATAGCTGCCCTGAAAATTTGAGTTGTCAAAGCACTCTATGTGTACCGGAACTTCCGACAGTTGCAAATCTTCCTGCAATTTATAAAGAACGGCTTTGCGCTGCATGTCGGTTTTGCCTTCCAGTTGCAGCGTCCTTTTTTTGCGAAGTTCTTCTGCAAAATAATTCACGTTTTTCTCAGACAAATCAAGCAATTTTTTTTTGTCCCCGCCTTTTGGGATAGAAACAAGTATATTTTCCAATGAAAAATCAATTTCGAAAGGCACAACTATTTCGTTAGCATGGCTGTTAAATGTTTCTCTTAACTGCAAAATGGCCTGGGGCAACACTTCTGCTTCCGTTTCCTCCAGTTTGGTATCTATCCGCACGGTGTGTGTTTGCACAATCGTTCCGCCGTTTACCATCAGGTAGTTGACATAGGCAGTGTCATCGTCTTTCAGAATAGAAAACACATCGAGGTTGGAAAGGTGCTTGCTGACAATGACCGACTTGCTCTGGTAGTTTTCCAAGTGGTCAATTTTTTTGCGAACCAGTTCCGCCTTTTCAAAATTGAGTTGAGTTGCATAACCCAGCATTTCGGCTTTGAAATGTTGAATAACAGGTTGAAGATTGCCTTTCAAAATATTTCGCACCTGCTGTAGTGCATCGTTGTAGTCCTGTTCCGATTGCCTCGCCTCGCAGGGACCTTTACAATTTCCCAAATGAAATTCAAGACAAACTTTAAATTTTCCTTTTTTGATATTATTTTGAATAAGGTTCAGCTTGCAGGTTCGCAATGACACGTTTTGCTTAATGAAGTTAAGAAGTTCCCGAACTTTTGCCACGGAAGTAAAAGGCCCTAGATATTCAGATCCGTCATTAATTTTTCGGCGTGTGAGAAAGATGCGTGGAAAAGGTTCTTTTTTGATAACAATATATGGAAATGACTTGTCATCTTTCAAGTCTATATTGAATCGGGGTTTAAATTGTTTGATTAGCGAATTTTCCAGCAAAAAAGCATCTGCTTCGCTGCCGGTGATGGTGAATTCTATTCGCCTGATTCGCAGGACAAGTTCATGGGTTTTGTAGTTGGTAAACGTTTTAGAAAAATAACTCGCTGTTCGTTTCCTAAGGTCTTTGGCCTTCCCCACATATAACAGTTCATTTTGGTCATCAAAATATTTGTAAATGCCCGGCAGGTGAGGGATGGTGTGTGCAAGCTGCTGGTAATCGTTTCCCGTCATTGTTGATTAATCTTTTGCTTTTTCGTTCCAGACAACCGTAGTCTGATAGTTGGTTTCGGTATTGTCTTTTTTCTGAACCGAGCGGACAACCTGGAAACGTTCACCCGGCTTCCAGTTCAGTTGTTCTATTGCAGAGCTGTCGCTGCCATATTTAAAGAACTTCCTGATGAAAATATTCTTGACCGTTTTGCCGTCATCCTTCATCAATATGTCCTCGCTTTGCACCTCCAGTTCCTTGTCAAGTGCTGAGTAATTAATGGTGATGCTGGCAGTGGTCTGGTCTTCAAAAATACTTTCCTTATACTTTGTTTTCAACTCTTCGGAGGAAATATCGGGCTTCAGAAATTGCACCGCCAGTTGCATAAAAGCAGCAGTATTGATTTGTGTGGAGTCGGTCTTGTCATTTATTTTTTCCAGTTTGTAAATGTAGAACGGCGTGGCTTCCACTTCCTTAATGTCTTTTTGAAAAATGATGTTCGTTTGAAAAAAATGACTGCTGTCGTTTTTGTTTTTATCAGAGGCATTGCCGCCCTTTCCTTTGCAGCCTGTGTAAACCAATGCAATGATTGCAAGCAAAATGGTCGTTGTTTTCATGAATTTATCTTGTTTTTGGTCTTCAAAATTTGGGTATGGGTTGTTATGATTATCCAGCAATCTTTGCCGAAATTTTCAATAAAATAAATGGCAATTTTGTTTTGTAAAAATAACATATCCCCGTGAGGCGTAGCAACAATGCGATATCAAATAAACCGTAAACCTTTGCAAATGGTTTGAAAGGGACAATGTAATTTTGAAAATTATTGATTATGTACATTGTTACCGCACCATGGTTGCTGAGAAAATTTTCCCCGCCATTTCTTACCTGGGATATTCCAAACAGAAGCAATGAAATTTTTCTAACCTTCGACGATGGGCCGCACCCTGTGGCGACACCGTTTGTTCTCGACCTTTTGAAGCAATACAATGCAAAAGCAACTTTTTTTTGTATCGGAAAAAATGTGAAAGACGAGCCTGCACTTTATCGCCGCATCATAGACGAAGGCCACAAGGTGGGCAACCACACCTACAACCATCTGAATGGAAAAAAAAACAGTGACAAAGACTACCTGGACAACATCATCCAGGCAAAAAAAATTATTGATAGCAAGCTTTTTCGCCCACCTTATGGAGCCATTACAAGATTTCAGGCAAGGCAGTTGAAAGGCATTTATGACATTGTGATGTGGAACGTGCTGAGTGCAGATTTTGACACAACCATTTCAAAAGAAAAATGCCTTGAAAATGTGGTGAAGCATACAAAGCCGGGTAGCATCATTGTGTTTCACGATAGCGAAAAAGCATTTCCCCATTTGGAATATGCACTACCAAAAGCATTAGATTTTTTTGCTGAAAAAGGTTACAACATGGCAAGCATCAAATGAGCTATTTCCCAAAAAGGTCTTCCATCGTAAGCTGGCTTTGCACATTGCCTGTGAAGTAAATGTTTTGCTTTGCACCATAAGTGGTAATGAGCGTAATGAAAATGGTCTTTCTTGTTTTAACCGTGCTTTTAAAAACGGTTGACTTTCTTTTCAAATCGCTTTCATACTCTTTTGTAATGACAAATTCTGCATCAGAAAACTTCATTTCGCAGAGGTTGATGCACTGGTCGCTGCGGTCTATCAGCAGGTCAATTTGCGCCCCGGCTTCGTCTTTTTTTGGCTGGAGCCGCCAAATGGATTCTGTAGTTTGCACGGCAGAAATGCCCAATCCTTTTTTTACCTGGTCAATATGTTTGAGGCAAATTCTTTCAAACGCAATACCACTCCAGCTTCTCCACGATGGTGTGGAACTGAGCCTGAGCCATGTGCCACTGCCGGTCGTTCGTGTGTTTTCAATAAATTTCAGGTAGAACAGCGAATATTCATCAGCCAGTTTATAAACAACTTCTCTTGCATTTTTTCCAAATGGTATGTAGGCATTGATGAACCCTGATTCTTCCAGTTCTTCCAGAATTTTGGTAGTGGTGCCGCCGGTTGACAGGTTGCAGGCTTCTATAATTTCGTTTCGTTTCAGCCCCGACCCTTTTTGCGAAAGTGCCTTCACAATGTCTATGTGCCGCTGCGCCTTCTCAAAAAGTGACAGGTAAAGGATTTTAAATTCTTCTTTGAGTATTCCGTCTTTGGTAAAGCAAAGCCTGTCAACAGCCTGCGATGCGCTTTCTCCAGGCAATATCCATTTCAGATATTGTGGAATGCCACCCATTGCCATATAAATCTGTAAAATCTGGTAGCGGTTCAGGGTGACTGACCTGCTTTTGAGAAATTCTTCCGTTTCAGAAAGGTTAAATGGCAATAGCCTGATTTTGCGGGAAATGCGGTTGTGCAGACCTCCTTTGTTGTTCACAATGTTCTGTATCATCCACGATGCTGCGGAGCCGCAAATCACCACAATGAGATTGGGTTGCAAACTTCCCCACACATTCCAGAAGTGGGCAAACGAATTGAGAAAGCCGGATTTGCGTGTTTCTATCCAGGGAAATTCATCAAAAAAAATGACCTTTTTTCATTTTGAATAAGTGGGGCGATATATTGCTGCAGCAAATCAAAAGCATCAGCCCAGGATTCAGGAACAGCCCGTGAGAACTTTTTTTTTCGTGCAGAAAATTGTTTGCAAAAGCTCTTTAACTGTTCTTCTACAGTTGCCTGGTGTGTGCCTGAAAATTCAAAAATGAGGCGTTCTTTAAAAGCGTTTTTTATCAGGATGTTTTGCCGATTCTTCTTCTTCCATAAATGGCGAAAAGCTCTGCTGAACTGGATTTCAGGGCTTCGTTCATTATTTTTTGTTCTTCATAACGGCCTACTAATTCTTCCATTTCCTACATTTGTATCCAGCTAAAACTACAAAAAAAGTAGAGTTATGGCTGAATTAAAATAAAATATATGCAGCCATAACTACCAAAAAAAGTGAGTTGTGGCTGCATATACTTTATTTTTAATAAAATATTTTTCCTTTCCCTTTTAAAATATGCGCTTCTAAAAACATTGGATTTTTGTGCTGAAAAGAGCTACAAAATGAAAGTATTCAACGAATGCTTTTTCTGGTAAGCCAGTACAAATATTGACTCCTCAGAATTTTTAAAATGAACAATATTCTCTAAAAAAAATTGAGCCTATGGGTAGAAACCCAGGCTCATATTTTTATCATCACCCTATAAAATCAACCAGTTATTTCATTGCCATTCTTTTTTACTTTTCTTTGTTTATTCTATCAGTTTTAAAAACGTGTCTGGGCATTTTTTTATTTTTTAAAATGAATAAAACACACCAGGTTTTTTATTGTGAAGAAAGCAGAAAATGGAAAAAAATAAAACAATCATCTTTGCACCCATGACATTGACAGACACACACACACACCTCTATTCCAAAGAGTTTTCAGCCGACATTCAGGCAGTCATAGAGAGAGCTAAGGCGGCTGGCGTTACCAAATTTTATTTGCCGGCTATTGATAGCGAAACTACCAAAGATATGCTTAGGCTGGAAATATCTGACCCTGCCATTTTTCACTCCATGATGGGACTTCACCCGGTTTCGGTAAAAGAAAATTACAAAGCAGAATTGAAAATGGTGGAAGAGCATCTGCTCAAAAGAAAGTTTGTCGCCATTGGCGAAATAGGACTTGATTTTTATTGGGATACCAGTTTTAAAAAAGAACAACTGGAAGCATTTAACCGGCAAATGGAAATGGCTTTGCACTACAAAATACCAATTGCCATCCACACCCGCAATGCAATGGAGGAAACAATCAATGCTGTGAAACCTCATGCTGCAAAGGGTTTGAGTGGTATTTTTCATTGCTTTGGCGAAAGCGGTGAGGTGGCAAAAGAAATAACAGGCATGGGTTTTTACCTGGGAATAGGAGGGGTGGTGACTTATAAAAAAGCCAACCTGGGCGAATCGCTCAAAGACATTCCGCTGGAGTGGATGGTGCTGGAAACTGATGCGCCATACCTTGCACCCGTACCTTTCAGGGGCAAGCGAAACGAAAGCAGTTATTTAATACACATAGCCCAAAAGCTGGCTGAAATAAAAAATGTAAGCATTGAGGAAGTTGCTGCGGTGACAAATGCAAACGCTGAAAAAATATTCGGTCAATAATTTGCTTTCCCTATTTTTGCCGCCCTGCGATTGAATTGAGATGTTAAACAAACATTTCAGTGTTAATACAACAGGAGACTTGTCCGAGTGGTTGAAGGAGCACGCCTGGAAAGTGTGTATACTCGAAAGGGTATCAAGGGTTCGAATCCCTTAGTCTCCGCACAGTTTTTTAGTCCTTCATTATGGGCAGTCTTTTTTAGTGTGTCCGGCATGTTAATAAACTATAGGGTGCAAGTCCCGAACACACTTTACAGTAGGGAGTGTTAGCCAAGAGCAAGGGTGTCGTGTGCG
>JAYTGA010000214.1:0-16094 GCA_043733905.1 Segetibacter sp. | reverse complement strand
TATAAATACACCTTCGATGCCCTCAAAGCAGAAATGAACAATGCTATAGTTGAATGGAACAACGACCTCCATCCAAACCAAATGCTCTACCCTGGTCTTACAAGGTGGCAGGTGTTGGAAAGCCACCAAAACCCCAACCTATTGCAGCCACATTTGCCCACAATAGTCCGATACATCGGCCAGTCCATACCAACCAGCATCAGCCGTACCGAAGTAAAGGCTTTTAATGATACTTATATAGTACCAGTAACCAGCGGCCTCCACAACGGCGAAATAGTCACCGCCTACAGCCTTCCATCCGCCGACATCAAAGAGATCTACTTATACCAGGACGATAAGTTCATAGCCACCGCCAAAAAGAAAGGCCGCTACAACGAGGCAAAGGCAGAAAGAACCGAGTTAGATGAACAAATCAGAACCGACCAGGCCAAACACACCGCCCAGTTCGATGCCACCGTCAAAAAACGCCTGTCCGAACTCAAAAAAGTAAAAGTCCTAAAACCCTTCATAGACACCACCGACATCACAAACACCACTCCGGTCAGTGTCCCTGATGTGCCTAATGTCCCTCAATACCAATCACAATCCAAAACCATCAACAAAGCCATATCCGACATATAACACTTTACACCTAACACTTAACACCTATAATCATGCTCACACTCGAAAACAAACAAAAAATCATCGCCGCCATCAAAGCCAACAGGGCAAATTTTAGCGGCTCCGATGCCAAGTATGCCACCAGCCTCGGCATCAACAAAGGCATTCTTTCCCGCATCCTAAAAGGCGAAGTGGAGAAAGTACTAAGCGAAGGCAATTGGATACAGATAGCCCGCAAGCTGGGCGTATCATTCACCAAAGAAGGCGAATGGCAAACCGCCAATACAAAGGTCTTTAAGTACATCACCGACCAGATAGATTTTTGCCAGGAGAATAGTATTTCAGCCATCTATTGCGACCGTGCCGATGTCGGTAAAACACATGCAGCAAAGCATTTTGCAAAGAACAATAAGAATGCCGTGTATGTGGATTGCAGCCTCGTTAAGACAAAACAAAAGCTGGTACGACAGATTGCCCAGGAGTTAGGTGTTGATTACACTGGCAAGTATAACGATGTATTTCAGGATTTGGTTTGGTACCTCAAATCCATCCACAACCCAATAATAATATTAGACGAAGCTGGCGACTTAGACTACCCCGCATTCCTCGAAATCAAAGCCCTGTGGAATGCCACCGAAGGTTATTGCGGCTGGTACATGATAGGTGCCGATGGGTTACAAGCCAAAATAGACCGTGCCATCCGTGGCAAAAAGGTAGGCTACACCGAAATTTTCAGCCGCTTTGGCAAAAAGTATAACGCCGAGGTGCCAATGGTAGCCACCGAAGCACAGGAGTTCTTAAACCGCGAATGCGCCACCCTCATCAAAACCAACTATCCACATGGAGATTTTCAAAAAATTCTGGCAAAGTGCAATGGCTCTCTTCGCCGGGTTCGCACAGAGATTACTAAACTTAAACGAGCCGCTTAAATCGCATCCCATGACACACGCAGACACTTTACAAGGCCAGTACAGCTACAACCGCAAGCAGGTGTTGTTTCTGGCAAGGATAACAGAGGAGGAATATCAAAACTTCCATATTGACACCGCCAAAGCCTGGGTCGAGCGGTTTTGGAACGGCATCTACGACGATAATGAGTTGCTAAACTCCTCCACGTTCTGGAAGTGGTGGAACTACAGTTGGAACCATGCCGACGAAAACATCGTTATCCCCGCCCTCTATGCAGTCAATCCCGTTGCCAGGCATACCACATACCGGGCCATGCACCAGTATGTTTTCAACCTCGCCAGCCCCGACATGCGTTTCCTCATGGAAGATTTCAAAAGCCTTAAAGACGAGTTCGACCGTGAGTGCAAAATCAAACACCAAACCCTAAACCCTAAACTCTAAACAATTTATGACTGATTTAGTACAAAAAAACTTTGGTGTAATCCAGTCAATTATCAGGACAGCCGAGGAAAGAATCGAACACCACACAGGAATGAACTTAAAGCTGTGCTTGGTTGAGGATATGACTGCCGAACCAAACATTGATGATGCAGATATAGACACCTGTGTGGCTAAACTGATTAACGATTGTTGCCGGACATGGGGGGTGCATAGTGACTATGTTTTTGTAAAAGAAAGAAAGAAAGTGCGGGTAGAAATGCGGATGATTATAGTCCACATCATAAGGCTGAATTATCCAAAATTGACTTTAAATAAAATAGGCTCTTTTTTTAAACAAGACCATACGACCGTTTCAACCAACCTACTCGTTATCAAAGGCCGCATTGAGATACAAGACGATTTGACCATGCAATTATTCAACAAAGTAAAACACCTGATTGATGAAAAAGTACAAAACTAAAATGCGGCGTGACCTGCTAATAAGTTTGATAAAGGCAATAGAATTTGCCTTCGTCAAAATGGACAGATGAAGACGACAAGTTAGTACTGGCTGCGCTGGCCGAGGTTCGCCAAAAGCTGCGGAAACACGAAGAAAATTTCAAACCAAAAATTACCATTGAACTCACAGCCGTCCAGGCCATTGCGCTGCAAGTCATGTCAACTTCGTTTAGTTCCACCACAGACTATTTAGCCAATGGCCTCCGCCAGATAGCCAACGAAGTCCACCAGCAATTCTCATCAACCCTAAACCCTAAACCCTAAACCCTAAACCCTAAACCCTAAACTCATGAAAGACCCAATGTACATCGCCTGCTGCTTTTCCGCCTTCATGTTATTAGTAGTAATAGTCCTGGCACTCACAGTACCCAAAATGCCAGATGACGAAGACGATAACAACGACGACAACGACAAACCCAACTGGCCTCCAGGATTCACCACCACGTAAACAATTTTTTCAATCATAAAAAACCATAAACATGGCAACATCACGCACAAAAAAGAAAGTCCTCGTCAACATTGATTTAGACCAGGCGCAGGAGGCCAGCGAAACCTACGCTGTCAATTCTAACAAGTTGAAAAAGGTTGAGGCCAAAATGAACGAAGAAATCAACCGGGTCAAAAGCAAGTACCAGGACGATATTACCGCCCTGCAAGACAGCCTAACCGAACCAGTGGAAGTATTGCAGGTCTTCGCCAAAGAACAACAGGCCGAGTGGGGCAAAAAGAAAAGTATGGAGTTGCTCCACTGCATCATCGGTTTCCGTACCGGGATGCCCAAAGTCATTAAGGACAAAAAGTTCACCTGGGACGGCATCAACGACATTGTCAGCAAGGTATTTCCCAACCTTATCCGTACCAAAATGGAGTTAGACAAAGATGCCGTCATAGCCCTAAGCAAAGGCGATGGTTTCGACGACATCAAAAAGCAATGCTTCATAGATGTCACCCAGGACGAGACCTTTTATGTAGAACCAAAGGTGGAGGAATTGGCAGTAGCATAACCATCCGCTGGCCGCTGGCTTTGCCCCTCTCTTTTGGAGAGGGGTTGGGGTGAGGTCAAACTAAAGTTTTGTTTTGATTATAGGATAAAAGCCGCTGCTGGTTCGACCAGCGGGGCTAATTTTTAAACCCTTTCAAACACCATTTAAAAACCATTACAATGAAAATCTATTTAGCAGGAAAGGTCACAGGCGAAGAAGAACAGGCAGCAGAAAGGTTTGCCAGGGACCAGTTCATAAAGCATTTCTTTCCCAAAGGCAGTGGAAAATTTTCCGGTCAAATCATCCATTGGACAAACCTCCGCTACTAATGAAAGCAAAACTAAAACCCCTCCGCCTGGTCGTCAAAAACCAAAAAAAAGAAAGCCGAGACCCCATGCAAGGCAAAAAGCCCATAAAGATAGACCACCGCACAACCATCTATGTACCCGCAAACACCACCAATAAAGAGTTACAAGCCATCATCAAACGATACACAAAGCAGAAATAACCACCCACTTATTGCCATTTAAACCCCGATTAACACCCCATTAAACACTAAACATTAAACATTAAACACCCCAAATGAGCGAAAATCTACCCATACCAAAGCCAAAGAAACCCAAAATGGCAAGGGCTTTAGGCGTTACCGAGTTCTTAAACAAGAAGTTTCTGGAGTTGGAATTTACCGGAAAATGGAAAGATGCCTTTGGCAATCCCGAACGCAACTTCAAAATGATTGTTTTCGGCAAACGCAAAAATGGCAAAACCGAATTTGTCGTCAGCTTCGTCAAGTTCATGACCACCTTCGGGCGGGTACTATACAACAGCTTCGAGCAGGGCCACAGCCGCAGCCTCCAATGTGCCTACATGCGCCAGGACATGAAAGATGTATCCGGCAAAGTAGTCACCACACACAAAGAGCCATTCGAGAGCATGTACTACCGTCTCAAGCAAAAGAAAAGCCCACAGATAGTAGTAATCGACAGTGTCCAACACATCAAAATGACAAAAGACCAGTGGCAACAACTCGTCACCGACTTTCCCAAAAAAGCATTCATCGCCATCAGCCACGCCCAGGGCGACGACCCCAAAGGCGAAGTCGCCGACTTCATAGGCTACGATGTCGACATCAGCGTATTGGTCAAAGGTTTCAAAGCCTACTGTCAAGGCCGCTACGGCGGCGGCGATGAAATAGTCATCTGGGAAAAAGGCCACGCCGACTACCTCCGCCGCAACTCCAAAACCAAACCTAAAGAACCCACACCACCAACCCCCGACCTCTTCACCATCCAATCAACCGATGTCCCAACCGTCCCTACTGTCCCTAAAGATTCCGCTCCGGAAATTCCTAATTCCTAATTATTAATTCCTAATTAAAAATGACCGATAAACTAAGAGAACGCCTCTCAAAGATTTACACCCTCGTCAACCAGGGAGCCACCGAAGGCGAAAGAGCCGCCGCCAAAGCAGCATTAGACAGAATTATAGAAGCCCACAACATTGATGAATCCGAACTTGAAACCATCCATTTAAAAAAGTATCGCTTCACCTTCATCTCAGAACCCGAACTGCAATTGTTATGCGCTATTGTAAAAACATTCACAGAGGCATTTAGCCGACTGTTAAAAGGCAAAAAATACATAGTAGCATCGCTCAACCATTTGGAATATATCACCATTGATTGCGCCTACCAATATTACCGCCGCCACATGAAAAAGCAATGGCAAAAAATATCAGTTCCCGAACTGGCAAAATGCCGAAAGCTCAAAACAAAAGCCAAACGGAGAAAGGAGTTACAACACCTATTTGTACAACGCTACATCATCAGCTCAAAATTGGTAAAACAGGAAGAACTAACAACCGTATCAATCACTCTAAACACCAAAGAGGGACGGGACAGAATGAAAATGCAATCGGTAGAAGGCGGCAACTACAACACACAATTAAACCGGGGTTTATTCCTCGAAAACTAAAATATCATGAGCCAAACAACCGCCATTCAATGGACAGATGCCACCTGGAACATAGCCCGTGGCTGCACCAAGGTAGATGCAGACTGCAAGTTCTGCTACATGTACCGTGACAGCTTCAACGGCACCCGCTACCAGCCTCTAAATGTGGTCAGGACTAAGACAGTGTTCAACCTGCCCCTCCGCCTAAAGGAGCCGTCTAAAATATTCACATGCAGCCTCACCGACTTCTTTCACGAAGCCATAGACAGCTACCGCCACGAAGCATGGGACATCATTCGCCAATGCCCACACCACACTTTTCAGATTTTGACAAAGAGACCGGAGCGGATTATGGATTGCCTGCCTGACTATTGGGAAGAGATCAGGAGCCGCTGCTGGCTGGGGACTTCTATTGGTAGCGGTGCCAGCATAGAGCGGTTGTTTGACCTGATCAATCCTATCCAGCAGGGTGTTAAGTTTTTAAGTTTAGAGCCTCTGCATGGGCCTGTTGACCTGCATTTTAATTGCATGATTGACCACGGACATAAAATAAAAGACCTGATAGACTGGGTGATTGTTGGTGGTGAGAGTGGGAATGAGACGGGTAAATACCGATATAGGCCGTGTGAGATGGGGTGGATTGAAAGCATAATAGCGCAATGTGAGGAGGCTGGTGTACCTGTGTTTGTGAAGCAGTTGGGTACTCACCTGGCTAAGGAGTTAGGGTTAAAAAACAGGCATGGCGGCGACATCACAGAGTGGCCGGAACATTTGCAGATTAGACAATTCCCAAAATCATGAATGAGTACCCACACCAGGCACTACCAGCCGTCCAACAAAACTGGATAGACGGCAAACACCCCCAGCCATGCAACGGCAATTGTAAACTATGCTTTGCTGGTGGCATTACCTGCTGTGTTGGCTGTGGTTGGGATGAGTACCAACAAATAATAATTGAAAATGAGTTACACAGTTCATGATAAAAGGTTTTGGGTTAAAATAAGGGCTGGTCAATATCAGTGTTTGAGTGAACCGATTTATTACCGAAATGACTTGCCTTTTCATTGCATATCAAAATGGAGGTGGTACTTCCAATATAGAGAAGCATTGTATAGAGTGAGTAACCCAAGGCACTATGTTGAATTGACACAAGGAAGTTATGATTATGTGCCGCCCATAGAAGAAAAAAGAAAGCAACTCAAAAATAAGTTGATAGCAAAAAAAGGACAAATAACCGCCCTTAAAAATGCAATCAAAACTGCTGAACAAAACTGGAACGAACTATTTCCAATTCAACAAAATGAGGCTTATAAAAATGCAGTTCAAAAGATTATAAGGCTCGAAGATGAACGTTTTAAAATCGAAACTGAATTCGCTGGCTGTTAGTCTAAAATCTAACTACTAACATCTAAATACTACCATCATGAAACGATTCGAAAAAATAGAAAAAGCAATTGAACTTTTGAAACCAATAAAATACGAACCAAACTACGTAGGGTATTATGTTTTAAGAAATGGTGAGGATATGTGTGGTGAAGACTATTGCGAAAATTGTATTGATACAGCCGTAAAAGAAGCCCGTAATTATCACAAAGAACAGCGCAAATTAATTAAGGCAAAATACGACTTAATAGAAACTAAAGGGTACTGCTTTCATAACGGTAGAAAGAAGATTGTCAAAGGAAAATATACGGTTAAGCAAATAAAAGATTCTAAGCGAAGCGAACTAAAAGAATACCCTGCCAAAGCAAAATTTACTTACGAAGGCCACGACACCGATTTTGGTGGTGGTCGTGCTTATCCTTTGACCTGCGAAAATTGTGGCGAATATTTCGACACAAATTTTGAACCCTCATCGGACGAAGCAAAGTTTTTACTTGAAGATTTTAAGGATGGCTATCCTTTGTCGGAATCTCTAAAATGGAAATTGGATATAGCCTTTTCTAACTACACCTATTTAGATGAAGATGCTAAAACTATTCTGTTGCTAATTGCTGAAAAAATTATTGCCTGGGCTTCTATCTAAAATCTAAATACTAAAATCTAATACTAAAATGAGACGTTTCCAACTCATCATCCCAACCCAAAAAGCAAAGGTCGATTTGCTATACAATACTGATGGCTCATTGCGGCGTATAGATTTCACCAGCATGGTTTTAGAACCAAACAAACTCCGGTGGTTTATCAACCGCATCGCCACCGACATCGAATTTATAAAGCAAGGTTTTGAAGGCTACCCGGTCACAGTCACCGAGGCCGAGTTAGACATCACATTCGAAGACTTCATTCGGGAGTATCCATACAAACGCAACACGCATTTAGCCGCAAAGTTCTGGCCTAACATGACCTCCGCCCAGCAGCTACAAGCCTACTACGCCGCCATAGATTACCGCAAGCATTTAGAAAAGCCAGTCAACAATTGGAAAAACCCAAAGATTGCCAACGCCTGGCTAAAAGACAAAGAGTACCTAAACAATTGGAACGAACTATAAACAAATCAAAAGATGGAAACAAAAACAGAATACCAACTAAAGATAAAATTGAAAGAAAGCGATGCCAATAATTTTAAGCAGGCTCTCAAAAAAATAGTTGATGAAAGTAAAAGTATTGGCTTCAAACATTCAACCCTAACCGAAGATGAATTTGAATTGATAAAGAAGTTATCGGAAAAATTGAATGGCAAAAAATAATACCTCACACTTTACACCTCACACCTAACACTCATGACCATCACTAAATCACAAAACGCCCAGCTTCATTTGCTACTAAGCAAATCAAACATGACCGTCCACAAAGCCGACCTCGTCTTAGCCTTCACAGATGGCCGCACACAATCCAGCCGGGAAATGTCAACCATAGAAGCCCAGCAATACATCAACTATCTAAAAGGCTTAGACAACACAACCGATGCAGCCAACACCATGCGCAGAAAAATATTATCCATGTGCCACCGCCTCAATTGGACAAAAGAGTCAGGCGTAGATATGCCCCGCATAAACAACTGGTGCCTGGCAAGTTCCTACCTCAAAAAAGAACTCAACCAATACACCTACCAGGAGTTACCAAAACTTGTAAGTCAATTTCGCACCGTATATTTACACTATATAAAATCAACAACATGAAAAAGCTACTGTTCTCCCTCCTCATCCTTATATCGCTTTCAGTAAGGGCGCAGCATTTTATAAATGCTCCAGAAGACAGTATCAATACCTTACTTTCCAAATTAGAAAACTTTACCGGGGCAAAGCTGGTCAATGACACTGCCCAATCATACGCAAGGGCTAAATTCTATGAAGATGTTTCCAAACGAGTATTTGTTACGATTGGTTTCAAAAAAGGAACATCGATAGTAGAGGATATTAAAATTAAAGCAGCCACAGAGCCACTAACAAAACTCTTTACAGCATATCTAAGCAATATGCCCGGCACAAAATTAGCCCAGCCACAATTTATTGACAACAAGCTATTCAAAGCCTACCTGCGGGAATCAGAAGAACGGGCATACTCAGGCTCATACATTGTCATTGCTGAATATTAAACCTTTAGTTTTATTTTTTATAAAAATGAAAGCCCGGACATTGACCGGGTTTTTTTTGTGGGTTTTATTGGGGGGTGTATCAATATCAAAACACTTATTTAGCTATTATTTCAGGCTCAAAACAGTTACTTATAAGCATCAATCCTGTAAGCCCAACTGTAAGTCCAACTGTAAGCCCAACTAAATAAATTATAAAAACAAACCAACTTTGTCCTTTAATTTTACTTTTCCCATTTATCAATTATTACATCAAACAAAAACAGCGTTAAACCGCCGCATATAGGCCGTTTCAACGCTGTTTATATCAAAGTGGGGCAATTCATCAATAATTAAACAATAGCCCCGCTAAACCCAAAAAGAATGCAACCATTATCAATCCATTATTCACCTATCAGGATGGTTCAATATAAACCTTTTAAACCTCCAAATCCCCTGAAAGCCGCTGTAGTTGTGCATTTTTCGCACTTTTTTTATATTCTATTAATAGGACTGTTGGTTTTACCCCCCTTAGATAAAACGATTTTAGTTATAAAATGATTTTTTTTCAAGACTTTTTCTTTTTAGTTTGCTTACCAGATGTGTCAATAAATGTTGCCCCAACAGGAATAGTACTGTTTTTATTTTTTGCGGGAGAAACAATTACATTGTTATTAGTAACCATTGTTGCAGATGTAGAGCCATCATAAGACAGAGCATTATCATAACCTTTTGAAATTAGATCATTTCTAATCTCATCCATTGTCATCCCTTCAACTCCATTTTGTTGAGATATTATCAAGAAGTCATTGGTTTTACTATTAAATGCTACAATTGATTTTCCAATTGATTTATCATTTTGAAGAGCATATCCCTGGTTACTTCTTTGTTTCAAATATTTTTGATTCGTATTTCCTGGATCCCCCGTTATGGGCAAACCTGTGGGTGCACCTGCAACATATTCATTGGTTTCTCCGTATGCCAATCCATTTACAATAATCGGTATGCCTCCACCAAATGCAACTGCTGAATTTTTAGGAGCATCTCCTTTTCCTGAAGACCAAGTTGGATTAGCACCAGCACTTTGAGCAAAATAAAATGTCATAGGAGAAGATTTACCACTAACTACCTTACCATCTGAAATAGCATAACCCTGAGCTTTAAAATTCGAATTTGCTCCAGGATCAGCAGCAGCACGGTACGCAAACTGTGCGGAAAGGCTTGTCGATTCATATTGCTGCATATTTATACTATACATTACAGAAGCTGCTGGTTGAACTTTTAATGCTGTGTTTGTAAAGGATTCATTATTTTGTCGTAAGAATATTGCAACAAAAGGATCATGTAAAGGAACAAAATGAACATTATTTTTTTCGTAAGGTGGGTCTCCCCTTCCCTTAAAATCAATTGAAACTATGGGTGAATTTCTGTGATATGCATATGGAGATTGCCAAGCATATTGTCTTGTATCAGGATCTATACAAAAAAATCTTCCACCTATTCTCGGATCTTGTATTCTTTCTCCAAAATCATAAGTATTTCCATCACCATAAATTTCATCTAATTTTTCCTGTCCATTAAAGCCATACCGATACCCATTCCCCACCAACTGGTAAGCACTATCCAACGCAGCCATGCTTGCACTATCAGCAATGTAAGCAACATAATTATCACTACCAGCACCGGTTAAAAATCCATTGCTCAACTCAATTGTTTGCGAAGCAACATACTCCAACGGCGTATTGCCGGCACGGTGGTCAACAAATAAATAGGGCGGAATAGAGAAGGCATAAGACCCATGCCAGGTGCCACTTTCCGTAGCAAATCCATGCCTGCCAGGCATCTGCATACCAAATGGGTAGTAGTCGGTTGCAGTGACAACTTTAGGCTCATAACCAATCACTAAATTCGTATCTGTCAAAGACCTTATTGGCTTCTTCACATCGCTTATCACCACCATCACATTCCCTAAGTGATTTACAAATCATACCGCTTTTTGCCCTGTATAAAGAAGATTGTTGCAGCAATGCGTCCAACAACAAATCTAGCCCCTACCTAATCTAATACCATTTCCAAAATTTTAATGTATCATTCATAAAAAAAAACTTTGGGTATTCTGTGCTTTCATAAAATGAATTAGCTACTATACCATGACCTTCGATAGGTATTATCATATTGTTTTCAATTTCACCAGGTCGATAAAAAGTCACACGAAATGTTATCACACTTGATTTCTCCGATTTTGATATAGCATCTACAACAATTATATTTGTTGCTTCGTCATATTTTCCATAATTACTGTTAATCCATTTCTTCACTTGTGTGCTTATAACATTTTTGTCAAAATTTTCCTTAATAAAATCCACATTAATATTGTTAGGATAATTCCAATTATTTTGTTTAAAAAATTCAGTTATAGATATTCGCTTAGTTATTCTTTCTTCTTTTTGCCTACTTTTTTCCTTGCAAGCTAAAATTGTAAGACACCCAAAAATAAGTATCAATTTTTTCACTTCTTTTTTAAATTTGATTTTTTAATAATTTTATCTTCATTTACTCTACCATAACCTTGGATATATAAGTCCTCATGTGCTACGAATGTAGAAGCCTCAAACTTACCGGTATCCATGTTTTTCACAAACTTAGAAGTAAGCTTGTATCCTTTGTCATCTTTTTGAAAAAGATAAATTGCTTCTCCATAAAGATTTTGAGTGTGGTCATTAGATGTAGTTGCATTTGTCGTATAGACATTTACAGTAAATTTTCCATCACCTTTATCACGTGTATTAGAAGCTAAAATAGATACGTGCCCATCATTTTGCTTTGTACTATTTGGATTTTGCAAGAATAATAAATCTCCCCGTTCTGCAGTTTTAAAATCTCCTGGTTTAATCAAATAATGGTCTGATCCTTTCCATCTTTTAGTTGCAAAAGAAACAAATTGACCTTTATAGTCTCCAATTCGATTTGTTTCAAAACCATGCTTTTCTAAATAGTTTGCAACAGCCTGATTTCCTTGAGCATAGGATAGCGATGTCGAAGTAGCACAATACATACCGCTCGCAATGACATCCTTCCAATTAGTTTTTCGTAAATTTTTAAATGAAAACTTATAGGCATCTTTATTTTGACTAATATCGTCCCAGAATATTTTATAGTTCGCAATATTTTTTTGAGCCCAATCTGCCGCAGATCGATATTCTAATCCATCTATATCAATTCCATCTATCGGCCTATTACTTGCATATTGATAAGGTGTTAATTCTGCATATTTGTTTGTTAATGGATCTATTGATAAAAAGCGACCACTTCTTGAATCCTGTATTCTCATGCCATAATCAATTTGATTCCCTTCTCCCTTTATTTCATCATCCTTTTCTTTCCCATTAAACCCATATCGATACCCATTTGCAATTAATTGATACGCACTATCTGCCGTAGCTTGCATAGCACTGTCACTGATATACACCGTATAATTATCACTACCTGCACCAGTATAAATCCATTATCTAATGCAACTTGTATTCTTGCAGTATATTCAGGCGGTGTATTGTTATTTCTAAAGTTTACTGTTACATAATCAGGCAAAAGATAACCGTACGACCCATGCCAGCTGCCACTTTCAGTAGCAAATCCGTGCCTCCCGGGCATCTGCATACCAAATGGAAAATAATCAGTTGCGGTAAGTACAACGGGCTCATAACCAATAATCAATGTACTGTCTGTAGGCGATTTTATTGGTCTCTTCATATCGCTTATGGTAACCATTATATTGTTGCGGTGGTCATACAGTTCATACTCTTTCTCACCCCTCACAAATCCTGTATCATTTTCATCTTCCCGCAGGCTGTCCATGTCCCTTTTGTGCTTGTAAATTCCTAACCTGTTACTACCATATAAATCAATTTCAGACCTTACCAAATGCCCGTTTCTGGAAGTATCATCTGCTTCATAAATGCTCATCACATTTCCGCTTGCATCTCTTACATAAATAGTCTTGTGGCTTTTATTGTTTTTAGTAACTACTTTACTAATTCGCTGTCCCGCCGCATCATAAATGTAGCTAATCTCCGTAGTATCTTTCTTTAAAATCCTGCTTATTTTTCCATAAACAGTCCAGTCAATACTTTGGATTTTTTCGGCATTGTCCTTAATCAGGTTTCCAATGGAATCATACACATAGTTGTGTATTTCCTGGTTGTCTATATCCTCCTTGTAATTGTTTTTATTGACCGGGTCGCTGATATAATCCAACTGGTTCGTTCCGGCAATGTAATGATAGGTCATGCTGTCCATTGCAAGTGGCTTCCCAATCAAATTATTGCCGTTTCTGAGATAACTTAAAATATTTCCATTCGCATCATAGCTTACTCTTTCCTTAAACGAAGTTGTACTAATCGGTGTCCATGTATTGCTTACTACATTCAGACCCCTGTAAGCATCCATGCCCGTTATACGGTTCAACTGGTCGTAGCTATAATTGTAAAGCAACGGCTCACCAACCTTGGGTATATTCACCGCCATAGCGGCGATATTGCCATTGTAAAGCGGTTTAAATGCTACAATACCGGTATCCGCATTGGCAAAAGGCCTCACACCGCCAATCGGTTTGTAATCATTTTGCCCATAATAATGCAACGCAAATCCATAAGCATCTTTGGCAACAGGCATACTGTCTGTGTCGATAAAATTTCAAAGAACTAAAAATCGAAGTTATTATTTTGTATTGAAAACGGCCCTTCGCAACTTAAAAAATGGCTCAACAACAAATTTGGAACACAAGGGTGTATTTTGTTGCATTGTAGGCGGGGGTTTTAGGGGATCAAAAAAATGGTGACCAGTATGGTCACCAAATATAACTTAGAAAACAATTGTTTTTACATTGAAAAACTGATTCCGTTATTCTAAAATAGCCCAACAACAAATCTGGAACACTACCACCATATTATTTTTTAAAATAATCGGGAATAGAATAACCATTATTTTTATAAAAATTATACATTGCCGATAAATTTTTTTTATTTTTTGGTATAATTTTTAAAACTCGATTGTCAACAAAAAAACTTTCTAATGGAAGTCTTTTATCATTATGTATGATAAAATATCTTGGCTGTGAATAAATTCTAAAAGTATTTTTTTCAGAAATTATCATATCCATTTCAATTTCGCAATAAAAAAATCTTAATCGCATATAATATTCGAGCGAATCTGCAGAATATATTAATTTCACTCTGAGTGAATCGCCAATTTTATCAATGGCTTGCCGGTATAATTCTTCCTCGAAAAAATTAAGTTCAAATGCGTTATTAGCGAATGAATTCCAAAACGAAGTATTACTATTATGGCAGGGTTGAAAAATAATTTTTCCTTCATTTAAATTAATAATATATCCCTCCATCTTAATTCTCATCCCATTGCTATATTGTCCACTCGAGGTAAAAATTGAAAAAGTGAGGAAAAGCAATAAAATATTTTTCATTTTTGTTTTTTATAAGTTGTCTTGCCCTGTGTAAATTGGCTTGGTGCATTGGCTTTATCTTTTCTATTTGCCTTATCAACAGCATGATACATTACAAATGTATTTCCTTGAGTTTTACTTAATTCCAATGCTTTTACAGATAGATTTATGATGTGCTCTTGATTAAATTCATTACCAGTAGCCATGATATCATTTTCAAAACCTGGATAAGTCGTTTGAATAGTTGTAGTACCAGTTGTGCCTGGATAGGGTAATGGAGAAGTCCAAGTATAAGATACTTTTTCAATGTATCTATCTCCTAAACCAAAATTATGAAGTGTTTCATGGATCGAAACTTTTCCATTATATGCATCATCTTTGGCTGCATTTAAGTATGCCATATTTCCATTACCTGAAACATTTACCTGTTCCTTGCTTCCGTTTACTTCAATAGTTTTAGTTGTATTTCTATAATTGTCCCCAGATTTTTGGTTAGCAACAGCCCGATCTCCGTCAATTAAATTATTTGTATTGTTAGTTAGATTCAAAATATTATTACCAGAAGCACCAACTTTATCATTAACTGTATTATTATAACCGGAGACTGTTTCTGGTTTAGTGGGATCTACTGCTATGAAATTCATTTGAATTTGAACTTTATAAACCTTGCCCTGTGCATCAGTATAAGTCCTATTTTGTAAAGCTGCTTTAGAAAAAGTATTAAACTTATTATTTGCATTTGCCGCCACTTCATTTGCACATGGACCAGTAACATAAATTGTTGAACTAAAAGTAATTGAGTTTTCAGTTATAGTCACCAACACATCCTCTCCATTTCCATCCTTCAATTTTAGTGGACTATTCATTACAAAATTGTAAGGACTCCAATTTGGATATTTTTTTTGAAGTATATCTGGGCTAAACCATTGACCCCTTCTCGGGTCATAACCTCTTGAACCAAAATCTAATTCATTTCCATCTCCATAAACCTCATCATCCTTCTCCTGTCCATTAAACCCATACCTGTACCCATTCCCCACCAACTGATACGCACTATCAACCGTAGCCATCGTTGCACTATCGCTGATAAACACTACATAATTATCACTACCTGCACCAGTCAAAAATCCATTATCCAAGGCTACCTGCACACTCGCTGTATATTCAGGCGGTGTATTACCGCTACGGTGGTTGACTGTCAAATAAGCTGGTATTGAGTACCCATAAGACCCATGCCAGGTGCCACTTTCAGTAGCAAATCCATGCCTTCCCGGCATCTGCATACCAAATGGATAATAGTCCGTAGCAGTGATAACAACCGGCTCATAACCAATCACTAAATTAGTATCAATAGTAGACCTGATTGGCTTCTTCACATCGCTTATCACCACCATCACATTCCCCAAATGATTCGTCAATTCATAACGCTTTTTGCCCCGCATAAAGAAGACTGTCGCAGCAGCGGGCAATGTTGTATCCACGTCTATATCAGCAATCAACATTCCCAAACGGCTGCTGCCGTATAAATCTATCTCCTTTTGTAGAACATGGCCTCTGCCAACAGTATCGTTGTGCTCATAAACACTCATCACATTGCCACTTGCATCCCTTACATAATAGGTAGAATCTTTAATGTTGTTCTTCTTTACCGCTTTGGCTATCCGCTGCCCGGCGGCATCATAAATGTAGCTGATTTCTGTGGTGTCTGTCTTTAAAATCCTGCTTATTTTTCCATAGAC
>JAYTGA010000213.1:0-3394 GCA_043733905.1 Segetibacter sp. | reverse complement strand
ATTTTAAAATGCTTTTTCATTTTTTTATCGTTTGAATGATGAAGATTAAAGTTTGAAATCAATACCGAAAGCATAAGTCCTTGGCTGAGGATATGCGCCCCTGTCTATGCCCGTATCCAAAAGACCGCCTCCAATTTCCGGGTCAAAACCGGCATATTTTGTAAAGACAAAAGCATTTTTGACCTGTGCGTAAAACCTTATTTTCTTGAAAGCATTTTTAAACATTTTGTCAGAGAAAGTATAGCCAAACTGAATATTCTTGACTTTTACAAAAGAACCGTTTTCCACATACCTGTCAGAAACACGGGAATTGTTGTTTGCATCTGTAAATGAATAGCGAGGATATTTTGAATTGTTGGTGGTGCCTTCTCCTGTCCACCTGGCCAATACAGACCTGTCCTTGTTTGTGTAGTTGCCATTTCTTTCATAAGCTCTGTAAATATCGTTGCCAATGGAGGCATAAATAAATGCAGTCAAATCAAAGTTTTTATACTCAACATTCAAATTCCAGCCCAAAATAAATTTTGGAAAAGGGTTGCCAATATTTGTTTTGTCGGCATCCGTAATTTTCCCATCACCGTTCATGTCCACAAAACGAATATCGCCGGGCTGTGCACCGGCTTGTGTTGGTGCTTTGGCTATTTCGGCTGCATTTTGAAAAAGACCCATTGTTTTAAACCCATAGAAATAACCAGGAGCCTGACCTTTTTCAAAAACAGTCACACTCTGGCTCTGACCGTTGAAATAATAGCCACCAGGTTGTTTGGAGGTGCCATCAGAGTTAGTAGATGTTACCAGGTTCTTAATCGTGGTAAAAGTGAAGGAATTATTAAGATTTAAAGACCTTCCAATTTTTTCGTTGTAGATGACCTGTACATCTATGCCACTGGTTTTTGTTGTACCAATGTTGGCAAAAGGTGCGGGAACAGTTCCGGTGTACAACGAAGTTGTCAATGGGAAAAGCAATCCATCTGCACCTTTTGTATAATAGTCAAAATTGATGACGAATTTATTTTTAAGCAGTGCCATATCAAACCCAATGTTGGTTTGCTTATCAGACTCCCATTTTACATTTTCGTTTTTCAATGAACCGACTGTAGAACCGGTATAGAATGCACCCCCGAAAGTATAACCGTTGCTGTTGGCCGTGGAGCCATAGCTTGGGCCACTGGTGATAATCTGTACATAGTAAGCAGCAACAGACTGGTCGTTGCCTACGGTACCTGAACTACCTCTTAGTTTGAGTAAGTCAATTATTTTTGAGTTGAAGAATTTTTCTTTACTCACAACCCACCCCGCAGACACCGCAGAGAAAAAGCCAAATTTGTTATTTGCACCAAACAAATTGGAACCATCTCTTCTGCCATTAAATGAAAACAAATATTTCTCCTTGTAATCGTAGTTAATCCGTCCAAATCCGGAAGAATTTTTTCCAAAATATTGATAGTAATAACCGTTGGAAGCATTGCTGTTTGTACTGCTATTGGTGCCTGTAGCCGCAGTAAAATCAGCAAAAGTCCACGAATTGAAAGGAACATCCTGCCTGCTTGCCCCTGCTGCATTTCCGCTACTTTTACGAAGAGAAATACCCGCCACTGCTTCTACATGGTGGTCTTCTTTTATGGTGAGATTGTAGTTTACAAATGTCTCAGCCTCGTAACCAAAATTGCTGTTTTTATTGCTGGACACACTGTTGTGTTTGCCAGTCACAGTGGTGCCATCAGCATTCATGGAATTGTCAACATTTTTGGTACCGTAAAAAACAAGCGGGTCAAAACTTTTTGAATTGTCATCATACTTGGTGTAACCAAATCTTGTAGTCAGTTTCAGGTTCTTCAAAATGTCGTATTGGATCTCAAATTTTCCATATAGTTTAAAGCCGTTATTTTTATTGTAAGTATTATCCAGCTTGGTTAACGGATTATAAACTTCGGACAAGATGTAATTGCTGAAACCATATTGGCCAACCGTTTTAGGAACTGTATTGCTGACAGAAACTGTGGGGTCAAAGTTGACAGCACTTCCCAAAATGCTATTGAAAGAATTTTCCTGGATGCCTTTTGAGTTCAAGGCAACTGCCGAAGTATTGACAATAAATTTGAGTTTTGGGGTAAAATCAAAAGCGAGGTTCGATGTAAAATTGGCTCTTTTAAAGTTTGATTTATCGTCACCTCCCACTATTCCGCCCTGGCTTGTGTAAGCTCCGCTAAGAAAGTAGGTCATTTTATCGCTGCCACCTTTAATTGTTATGTTATGAGACTGAAATGACGCTTTTTTGAAAACCTGGTCTTGCCAATTTGTGCCAACGCCCATTTTAGATAAATCGGGGAAAATAACATTGCCACCAGAAAGAGTACTTCCTTCATTCACCATGGCAGCATATTCTGTAGCATTCAGCACGCCTACATTCCTGATGACTTCCTGCACACCATAATTAGCTCCGAATGAAAGTTCTGTTTTTTGGTTTTTTCGTCCTGCTTTTGTAGTTACTACAATGACCCCATTTCCTCCTTTAACACCATAAATAGCAGTTAAGGCTGCATCTTTTAAAATACTGATAGATTCAATATCGGCCGGACTGATAGAATTAAGGTCATCCTGTGTTTGCTCAACACCATCTATAACGACAAGGGGTCTATTTCCACTGTTTGAAGAAATTCCCCTGATTAAAATGGTAGGTGTAGATCCCGGAGAACCACTTTGAATGACGGTGACACCTGAGGCAGTGCCTTGCAAAGCCTCTTCTACTCTCACTGGTTTTAATCGTTCAATCTGCTCACTCTTTACAGTTGAAATAGCTCCTGAAACTCTTATGCGCTTCTGTGTCCCATACCCAATCACCACCACATCATTCAAATTTGTAACAGCTTCTTCCATGGCAATGACAATTGATGTAGTGTTGTTTTCAACTACATAATCCATTGGTTTCATGCCTGTGTAGGTTACAAGAAGTATTGCACCTTTTTTGACTGAACTTAACTGAAAACTTCCTTCTTTGTCTGTGGAGGTAATGTTCTTTGAACCTCTTACCTGGATAGTGGCACCAATCAATGGGTCGCCGGTGGTTTTGTTTTTTACTGTGCCGCCCACCTGCAGGTCTTGCGTAAATGCAAGATTAAAAAAACCTGCCATTAAAAAAACAGCATTGAGCAATGCGAGTTTTAACTTCATAAACAATCGTTTTTTTTAATAAAAGAATCATGAAAAACCAGAAAATGTATTGACTTTAATCTGGGGGAAAGAGTACGAACAAAATAACGTTAACAAACGTTTGTTGTTCTAACAAATCGTTCTATAAATTGTTTTTACAAAAATAAATACAACCACATCAGCAATGAAATAAAATTTCACTTCAATACTACATCAGCTATTTGAAAATGATTTTTTAGACCTG
>JAYTGA010000212.1:0-9479 GCA_043733905.1 Segetibacter sp. | reverse complement strand
ATATGGGGAGGCACATTCAAAACCGACTTTATGTGGAGTGCAGATGCCGGTTTGCAAAAGACATTATTCAATAACAAAGCCAGCCTGAAAGTATCGGTCAACGATGTATTTAAAAGCAACAAGTGGAAGGCCCTAAGCGACTTTGGCGGAGTAGTACTGAATGCCAATGGCGGATGGGACAGCCGCCGCCTTCAAGTCACCTTCCAGTACCGGTTTGGCAGCAGCACCGTATCAGGCTCAAGGGAAAGAAAGTCAGGACTTGAAAGCGAATCGAAGCGGATAAAATAAAAGTTATTGGGTCAATTAGTTTGTTAACACTGGCCAATTTTTAAAAAAAATTGGCCAGTGTTTTTCTATGTTTATTTAGCGAAGCAGAAAAAATGATCAAAGAATTTTATTTTTTAAAAACAAGAATAACGACAATCAAATTAGAAAGTAATTTAGCACAGGTAAAAGCTTTAAAAGAAAGTCATGAAATGGAAAACACTTTCGTCAGAATATCTTTTTAATGATACATGGCTACGGGCCAGGAAAGACCGCTGCCAACGGCCTGATGGCAAAATTGTTGACCCCTATTACGTTATTGAATATCCAGAATGGGCGACTGGTCTTGGATTGACAAAAGACAATAAAGTTTTGATGGTTCGCCAGTATCGTCATGCTCTTGGCGAGGTCTGTACTGAGATTCCGGGTGGCTGCATTGATTCCACAGACAAAGATCCCGAAGCCGCCATACGGCGCGAATTTCTTGAAGAAACGGGATTTGCTTTTGAAGAGGTTTATTCACTTGGCAACACCTCCCCCAACCCTTCTACCAACAGCAATCTCATGCACATGTTCTTGCTAACAGGCGGCCAAAAAGTGCAGGAGCAGGACTTGGATGGCAATGAAGAAATTGAAGTTTTACAAATTTCGCTGGACGAGTTGAAGCGATTGCTTCTTGACAATAAGATTATACAGTCCATGCATGTCACAACTCTTTTTTATGGTTTGCTGCAATTGGAAAAATTAAAACTTGACATGTAAACATCAATATTGGAACATTTCCTCCTAAAGAAATATCCCCCTACTCACTTTGCAATCACCCATTGCGCCTTAGCATCATTTGCACTGTAACTATTAGATGTTTTGAGAACACCATTTTCAAAAAGCAGCTTTGAGTTGTCAGCCACATTTTTGATGTAGAAAACATTGCTGGTGCTTGTTTCTTCAATCGTCCACATGGCATGTGTGTTTTGCCCGTTGTCCGACAGAAGCAACTGGCTTTCGGTTGAAATAAAGTTGTTTTTCCAGCGGTTGCGGATTTTAAAATTGTTAGTTCCGCTCACTGGTGCAATCACCCATTCCGCACTCCACCAGCCCATGTCTATTTCAGAGCATCTAAGCGGTCCATTCTGGTTGTTGAGATATTGGTTTGAAGCAAAAATTTTTATTTTTACAAACTCCTCATTATTGTTGATTGTTTGATTACCGCTGGTAACTGGAGTGCCAACAACTCCCCCTGTAGAAGATGGAAAAAATGAAACTGTCATGTTTGGGTTTTCGCCCATCGGGGTAATCATAATGGCGCTTACTGAAAGGGTTTCACCGGGCTTTATCCAATAGCCAATATCCACCAGCCTTCGGTTGCGGACAACTTTGTCGCTGCCGCATTCTTTGTCTTCCACAGTTGCCTCTATGTTGCAGGTTTGCATCTGCAGGGTAGCGGTTTTGTTGGTAAACCTTGCCCCCGTTGCATTGGTGCATCTGAACTCCGCCACATTGGGCGATATGCTGCTGCTGTTGAATAAAATAAGCCCCGGTTTTTGCACCAGTATTTTGGCTTCATTAGCCATGTTGGTCACAAAAAATTTGATTTTATAACGGCTAAATGTCCCTTTGCTGCCCACTTCCTTTTCCGATTTTTCGGTAATGGTATAGCCCGCTTTCAAACCATCAAAGATGGCCGGCAGCGAATCGGTCACAGACATTACTGTTTGTTGTGCATTTACAGAAAGGACAAAAAACCAAAGAATAAGCAGTGTAAAAGTTGTTTTCATAAATTGAAAAGTGTTTGCAGGATGGTTATTTGGCGGGTATTATTTTTGAAAAGTAAAAATAGCAATCGGTTTCCTTGCCTATATCCCCCAAAAGAGGGAAATACAGAAAATTTTGTTTGTTTTTTTTCGTTTATGCTTGCTAATAATGAAAGATAATTTTTACTCAAATTATATTGCTTTACTAAAATAAATTATTTCACCTTTTTTATTAATATTTTCCAATTTCATCTATCTTTAATTTTTCCAGTATTAAAAAGCCAACATTTAATCCTAAAAGTAAATCTATGAACACAAAAACTTTTGCCGTATTTGTTCTTACATGCCTGCTCATTTCTACAATTTCTGAAGCTCAAAAAAAAGAAAATCAAAATGAGGAAACCAAAAACATGGTCAAGGTCAATGTGTCATCTATTCTTACAAAAAGTATAGCCGTTCAATATGAGCGGCAAATTGGCAAGCGAACCACAGTTGCACTGGGCATTTCGGTTCAACCTACATCCACAGTCCCTTTTAAAAGCCAGCTCGAAAAAATAATTGACAACCCAAGAATCAATGTAGATCAGTTCAAACTCGGCACTACCATTATTACCCCGGAATTTCGTTATTATTTTGGTGAAAAGGGTGCCTATCATGGATTTTATCTTGCACCTTATGTGCGCTTAGGCAAATATCATGTTGAAGGTCCCGTCACCTACAATTCTTCCACCGATTCCACCCGGATAGCCGTTTTCAACGGAGATCTTTCTTTTTTAAGCGGTGGCATTTTACTTGGCAGCAGTTTTCCATTAGGAGGTAAATTTTATCTAGACTGGTGGATATTAGGAGGCGGCATAGGCGTGGCCAGTGGCAATGTTCATGCAGATTCTAAACTAAGTGACGAGGATCAAACGGGTCTTAAAAAAGAACTGAATGGTACCAATGTCCCCTTTACTCACATTGAAAACGTAGTCACCCCCACCGGAGCTACTGTCACATCGTCCGGCACTGTTGTTGGCATCAGGGGGCTGGGCATTAATGTTGGTTTGCGGTTTTAATGGAGCTATGAATAATGAGATATAAGCTATTAGCTATATACAATATGGTATGAGGTATTTTTAATTCTCACTTTTTGATTCTTACTTTTTTTATACTTACCCAAATGCGCTTGTCCAGTTAGCGATGTCCTGAAAGACCAACTCATACTTATTTAAAATCATTTTTTTGCGTTTATCATCCTTATAGCGCATTGGTGTATTTATCCTTGACTCATTTACTTTTCATCCTCATATTTACTCTGTCATTTTCATTTAGCCAAACTTTATTGAGTCTATGCAACATTTACACTGGACAAAAGAAGGCAAAATGCATCTGTTAAAAAACGGTGCAGACACGTTGGTCATGCTCAATGTAAACCTTCTGGGAAACTCTACCTTTGCCATTGGTAACCATCAATATTTGGTCTGCAAAAAAGGGTTCTGGAACCCGGTGGTGCGAGTGATGTTGCAAGACAAAACTGTTCTGCAATTAACCCATAGTTTATGGACAACCAAGGGCCAGATCACTTATAATGACGGCACAGTTTATACCAAAGAATTATCGTCAAAAGGAGGATTAAAAATACGCTTTGTCAAAAACGAAAATGAAGTGCTTGCCTATGGCATTGATTATAAAAACCACCGGCCGTTCTTGACTTTTAGCAGTAGCCCTGCAACAATAGAATCAGAAAATTTACTCATTTTGTCCGCCCTCGGGATGGTTCTTTTTGCTGCCATCTATAGTGAAGTAGCTGGTGGCGACAGCGATATGACAACCTTTACTCAACTTACTACATTCATCAGTTAAATCATCATGAAACGATCATTTCTTATAGTCTTTCTTTCAGGTATCTTATTATGTGCAAATGCTCAACCTGGCATTTCGGGTTGGCAAAAGCAACAAATGTGTACCAGTTAAAAACAGAGAAGTAAGCTGGTAGCAAATGTGTTTTTGACATTCCTGCTTTTGCATAAAAAAACTTAGCCCACTTTGTACATTGCATCCAAGGCCAAATTTTCTCTTGTTGCATACATGCCCGCACATCACTATCAAAAGCGTATTTTTGCAGCGATTGCTTTTTATATGAGAAATATTAAACTGATAGAAGTTCCGTCCGAAATTGGCGCAGGTACCCGTGGCGCAAGTCTTGGCATAGATGCCATCAAGATTGCAGCACTTGATTTTATGAGCAATTTTTTTGTTCATTTTCCTTCGGAAAAAATCCCTCCTGAAAACAACCTGCTTTTTGAACCAATTGCCTCCCCTTATGCCAAAAGAATAAAGGGGATCAACTCCATGTATGAGAAGGTGAGTAAAGCTGTAATGGATACGATTAAAAACAATTTTTTTCCACTGATCCTCAGTGGTGATCATAGCTCCGCAGGTGCTACCATTGCCGGCATTAAAATGGCAAAGCCAAACAGCAAACTCGGTGTCATCTGGATTGATGCACATGCTGATCTGCATACGCCTTACACCACTCCATCCGGCAACATGCACGGTATGCCGCTTGCCACTGCCCTGGGCGAAGACAATGCAGAGAATGCCGTTCACCAACTGGACGATGAGACCGAAAAATATTGGAACAAGCTGAAAAATATCGGCAAAATAAATCCAAAAATTTTGGGTGAAGACATTGTATTTATCAGCCTGAGGGATTTTGAAAGGGAAGAAAAAGCCCTGATAGAAAAATATGGCATCAAGGTCATTACAACCAGCGAATTAAGACGAAAAGGCCCCGAAAACGTTGTCCGCTCTGTGTTACGCTACCTCAGCGACTGCTCCGATCTCTATGTTAGTTTTGATGTTGATTGCCTTGACTCAACAATCAGCAAAGGAACAGGAACGCCTGTAAGCAACGGCCTTAGAGAAAGAGAAGCGGAAGACCTGGTCAGTAAATTTATGCAGAACCGTAAAATCTGTTGCTTTGAAATAACTGAAGTCAATCCCACACTCGACAAAGAAAATTTGATGGCGGAAATTGCCTTTAATATATTGCAACGATGTGCAAATGTACTGATGATGAATTAGCACATTAGCAAAGTAATTTAAACTTTAATGGAATATTTTAAGTTTTTGTACTGCTTTTTTTGCAGTGAAAAATAATCAACTCAACAAAACTACCTCCAACCTCAGAAAGGAATTTTCAATTTCCTTGTTGAAAAATATCAATCACACAAAATGTATTTCATTTGTTGAAGATCTTTGCTGAGAAAACTGTAGGAAGTGCATTATTTTTAAATGACTGACAAAACGATTGTAAAGATTTTTAAAAAAGATAAACGAACAACTTTTTTGTAAGAACTTTGTTTAAGATAAAAATTAATTTTTCACATTAAAATATTGATGCAAAATGATAACTCCGGAAAAAAACCATAGCCAAAATGGAAGCAATGGCAATGGTAAAGAAAACACTCGCCCTCTTTCAACAAGACAAGGCCACCCAATCTATGACAATCAAAGCAGCCGGACTGTCGGAAATCGTGGGCCGGTCACATTGGAAAACTACCAGCTTCTTGAAAAAATATCTCACTTTGACCGTGAAAGAATTGCAGAACGTGTGGTTCACGCACGGGGGGCTGGTGCTCATGGCTATTTTGAAGCTTATGGCAAGGTTGGTGATGAATCCATTGCCAATTTTACCCGTGCAAAATTGTTCCAGGAGAATGGAAAAAGAACTCCTGTGTTTGTACGTTTTTCAACAGTTATTCATGGTGGACATTCGCCGGAAACACTTCGTGACCCCCGTGGCTTTGCAGTCAAATTTTATACTGAGGACGGCAACTGGGATTTGGTTGGTAATAATCTCAAAGTATTTTTTGTAAGAGATGCGATGAAGTTTCCTGATCTGGTTCATGCTTTTAAACCAGACCCCATAACTAACAGGCAGGATGGCGAAAGAATTTTTGACTTCATCAGTAATACTCCTGAAGCTCTTCACATGATTACTTTCCTTTTTTCACCTTGGGGCATCCCTGCTAATTACAGAGAAATGCAGGGCTCTGGTGTCAATACATACAAATGGGTGAATGCAGATGGAAAAGCTGTATTGATCAAATATCATTGGGAGCCAAAACAAGGCATCCGTAATCTTTCACAAGTACAGGCCGAAGACATTCAGGGAAAAAATTTCAACCATGCTTCGCAGGATCTTTACGATGCTATAGAAGCCGGAAACTTTCCTGAATGGGAACTTCTGGTACAAATTATGAGCGACGACGAACATCCTGAGCTGGACTTTGATCCATTGGATGATACCAAGTTGTGGCCCCCCGACCAGTTTCCCTGGCAGCCCGTAGGCAGAATGGTGCTGGATCGCAACCCGGTCAACTTTTTTGCAGAAGTGGAACAGTCGGCCTTTGGCACAGGCGTATTGGTTGACGGGCTTGAATTTTCAGACGATAAAATGCTGCAGGGGCGTACTTTTTCTTATTCTGATACACAACGCTATCGTGTGGGTACAAACTACCTGCAATTGCCCATCAACTCACCCATTCATAAAGTTGCCACTAACCAACGTGACGGACAAATGGCTTATTACCAGGACATCGCCCCCGGAACTAATCCGCATGTCAATTATGAACCATCTACTTTGGGAGGTTTGAATGAGGCACCCCGTGCTGGTAAAGATTACACACCTCAATACGATGCAAATCTTGTGAGGCAAAAAATAGACCGGCAAAACAATTTTAAGCAGGCTGGCGAACGTTACCGTATGCACACGGAGTGGGAAAGAAATGACCTGATTTCAAACCTTGTCAATACACTGGCACCCGTAGCAAAACACATTCAGGAGAAAATGGTTGACCTGTTTACCCAATGCGATGCCGAATATGGGCAACGTGTTGCCGACGGACTCAGACATGCTGACAAAGCGCACATTAGCAGCGGCCCTATTGGTTCCACACATGCTAAGGAAGCAGTTCTGGAAGCAGAAAAAATATCAACAGAAGCAAGTTCTTATTAAATGAAATAAGCGTGATGAAACATTATTTTCATTGCAAAAACAATCAAGTAAAAGGCTGTCCGATTAGGACGGCCTTTTGTTTTTTTAATTAAAGGAAAATGAACAAGCAACACAACTACAACATCCAAACAACATGGATCGGCAACAGCGGCAATGGCACGAAAACCTACCGTTCCTACAGCCGTAACCATGAAATTATTTCAGAGGGCAAAGCCTTGATTGAATGTTCATCTGACCCGTCATTCCTGGGTGATAAAACGAGGTATAATCCTGAAGAATTGCTGGTGGCTTCGTTATCATCTTGTCACATGCTTTGGTACCTGCACCTGTGTTCAGAAGCTGGCGTTGTCGTTAACTCTTATGCAGATGAAGCGACAGGCACAATGGAAGAAACACCCAGCGGCGGGGGACGATTTACCGAAGTTACGCTTCATCCTAACATAAAGGTTGCTGAAGAATCTATGCTGGAAAAAGCCAGGACATTGCATTCCAAGGCGCATTCTCTTTGTTTCATAGCCAATTCAGTCAATTTTGAAGTGAAGTGTGAAGACTCAGTATCGGTAGGTTAAAAATTTGGGGGGGCAATCTTCAAACAAACCTCAAACCCTTTCCCATTTTTGTGTGTTTTCATTGTATTGTTTAATCACTCTTGCAGGGTTGCCCACAGCTAAACTAAATGAAGGGATATTTTTTGTCACCACCGCTCCACCCGCCACCACGCTGTGTTTGCCGATGGTCACTCCTGCGGTAATCACCGCATTGGCACCTATCCAGCAATCGTCTTCAATGGTTATTTGAGCCGTGGTAATAGGTTGCCTGCTGATGGGGATGGCAATGTTTTCATACACATGGTTCAGACCGCTCACCACAATGTTTTGAGCAAGTATCACATTGTTTCCAATGGCGACAGGGCCAATGATCACATTGCCCAGTCCAATTCTTGTATGTTGGCCTATGCTCACCGCTCCCACCCCATTGTTGACCGTAGCAAAGTCTTCAACCGTGCTGTAGTCGCCAATGCTGAAAGGCTGAAAAGGCAAGACATCCATGCGTGTTCGCCGGCAAATGGTCACACATTTGCCCCGCTTGTGAATGAATGGATTCACAAACCACTTTACCCAAAGCCGCGGCCTCGCCTGATGCTTGGGAATCAGCAAACGGTGAATTATTTTCTTCAATGCCCGGTGAGATTTTAAAGTCGTGATAAAGCTCATTGTTTATTTGATGGGCAGGTATTTATTGATGCGCAGTTTCATGGCCTTTCCTATTCCCCCGTCCATCTGTATGCGGCGGTCGCTTGTCCACACCCTTGTGCCTGTTGTGTTCATACATTTAATGATGCCACCGGCCTGCATCAGTTTCAGCGCCATCATACCATCTTCGGTGGCGTTGTTTTCCAGCACCCCGGCCGCCCCTCTGAATGTGCGCTGCGTTTCAATATTGTAGCCGTCCACTTCTATTCCTTTTTCTTTCACAAAGCCGCAGTTGAAGCCAAGTGCGGTCAGGTAAGGCTGTTGTTTTTGCTTGCGCTGAATGATCACAGAACTCATCATTTCATACATGGCATATTGCCAACGCGGCGACTGTCCCGATGGCAAAAATGAATAGCCACCAGTCACACAAAAAACATTTTGATCGGTCATCATAGCATTCGCCATTTCCGCAATCCACGATCGGGGGTACAGCGTGTCGCTATCCCCTGTCAAAATGTATTTCCCATTCGCATTCAGCAGCCCTTTCGTTCTCGCATGGCCCACGCCCTGCTTCGTTTCCAGCAGGCACTTCACCCCCAGTTTGTGCAGCAATGCCCCGGTGCCGTCAGTCGAATTATTATCGACCACAATCAGCTCAACCGGATAGGGCGATGTCGTGTTAGCCAGCGAAATCAGCGTGTGCAAGATCCCATGCTCCTCGTTCCACGCAGGAATGATGATGCTGATCAGCGGGTTGTGGTTGCTAAACCGCCGCAGCTTCTGTTTCAGGTGCTCAATCTCCTTGTGGCTATAGCCCGATATGGACAGCGGCTTCTCCAATATATTTTTCACCCAGCGGGGCACAATCATTTCACGCATGGTAACACTTGTTTTTTCTTATTTTTTAGAACGAAACAACAGGCGAAATATTGCAGTGGTGAAGAGGGAGTCATGGTCTCTTTAATAGTTATTAATACATTTGCCAAAGTAATTCGGGAAAGTAGCCATATAAAATACAAAAAATAAAAATGACCATTATATGTAAAACAATACTGTCACTAACCTTGCTCAGCTTGTACTTGGCAGGGGCTGGTCAAAGCAGCTACACGGTCATTTACAGGCTGAAGATGAATGTGGACTCTACCGGAAAAAGCAATGCACCGGAGCTATACTTCGCAAGGGGTAAAATAGTGAATTCCTTTCTGCGGAGCAGGAAAAAAATCCGTTTTTAATCAACTCATTTTTATTTAAAAATCCGTTTAAAAT
>JAYTGA010000211.1:0-14220 GCA_043733905.1 Segetibacter sp. | reverse complement strand
CCACTACACCTGGAATGCTATTTTCCGCAATCGCTTCCATTGGCGGAATATTCCATACAAGCCAGTGGTCAAAAACTCCTTTTGGAGCATCAGGATCTTCAATCATTAAAACCATTGTTTTTGTCTCTTCAGGAATTCCGAAAATATCCAGTGGCGGATTTATATTGTCACCTTCACATGTATATTTTGAAGGAATAAATCCTTCATGGTCAAATGCTGTGCTTTTGATCATTAATTCCTTTATCAGATTCTTTTCCATGATATATCTTTTACCTATAATGCCGGAAAAACTGTGCCGTTCTTAATACATGAGTACACTTGAATTGGTCTGGCATTTGCACGCTATTTATTAATGGCACAAGGCAATGTACCAGAAAAGTGAGGTTCAGGTGCAAAGGCGTGAACCTTATTTTTTTATGGCATCTTATTGAGGTTCGTGGGGACACGAACCAGGGCATGCGGCAATAAAAAATGGTTCGTGATACACGAACCATCGCCAAGAAAATGGCATTGAAGTATCGGAAAGAGGACAAATAGCTAACCTAATCAATGATTTAATTAGCTTTTCAAAGATATAATAACATGAATAAATGGGTGATAATCAAATATTAAAAATAAATTTTGTGACAAATGGAATGCCTGACTCAAAATCAGGTGGTCCTAGGTTCAAATCCTAGTGGGCCCACTTAATAATCAAGCACTTACGATGTAACATTGTAGGTGTTTTTTATATTGTCAAAACCTTCAATCTAAACAGGTGGTATTTTAAGTGGTTTCCCTAAAGTATCAATAATTGGCGTTTAAACTTCGATTAAATAATTACATACGAAAAATAAAATGTGTTTTTCAAACAAAAACTTTTTCGCTGAGAGTTAGTAAGATTGTAGCAGGTTTTGTGGCATTCGTATGGAGAAATGCTTTGTAAATTTGTAGAAAATTAAATTTTAAGCAGATTTATTTAGCTTATTTTTCTTTCCTTTTGTTTTAAACTACCTTATAGTTTATCTCTTATTTGTCTTTTATATTTTTGGATGAAAAGGATTGACGGATTTTGCTGCGACTGTTTATCATGCAAATTCTTTGGAGTAACTTATGTTTTAAATCAAATATTTTATGAAATCGCTTAGGAAAGGTTTTTAGTATGTTTCTTTTAACAAACTCAACCCATTGCGCTCAAATTTATTTACAACTATACAACATCTTTTTTTCAAAGCATTTACCTTTACAAAACTGTTTTGTAAAAAATCATCTACTTTCATAAAAGCTACTTTGTCAAGATAGACCCTTCTAAACAATGTTTAAAAAAAAGAAAACTGAGATAAAGAAATACAATAATTTTCTAGAAGCACTTAGCAATTGTATCAATGCTGGTTATGAAAACAGTACGTTGTGTGAAGTAGTAGCTCTCAAAACTTTACAATATAAAAGTACTTTACAAACCCCACCTTTCCTTATAAAACCTGTTCAAAGCTTTCTTTCACTCGTTGTTCAGCATATTTTACTTGAGAATAATAATCAACAAATATCTGTGGTAGATTTTGGCGGGGCTTGTGGAGCACACTTTTTTGAAACAAAAAGATTTGTAAGCAATAATGTCTTTATGAAATGGAGCGTGGTTGAAACAGGGGAAATGATAAGCCATGCCAGAAAGCACCACCTAGAAAGCAGAGAATTACAATTTTATAACAACCTGAATGACGTAAGCGGAGACCTTGCTTATTTTTCTAGTTCCATACAGTATGTACCTGATCCATATAGCACAATAGACCTGTTGCTTTCCAAAAGGTTTCCCTATATACTTTTTAATAGAATGATGCTAAATGCAGCATCTTCAGAAGATTTGATTATTGTTCAACAGTCATGGCTTTCCGCTAATGGACCAGGTATTGTAGATACAGGAATTCAAGACCGGATTATCAAATATCCGCACACCACATTGTCGGAAACTAAGTTCATGAAAAAGTTTGAAGCGGAATATGAACTTGTGTTTAAGTTTGATGAAAGTTCTGGAAAGATTGAGCAAAATAATTCCAACATAGTTGGGGGTGGGTTTTTGTTTAAAAGGAAATAAATGTTTTTTTGAAATAATTATCAATAATCAGCAACAGTGAACATGGAAAATTTATTGAATTACATACAACTTATCAAAAAGGAAAATAAAAAATTACATCGCACTTCTTTTTGGGGATTACTAAAATATTATACTCGCTGGAAAGATTCATTTATCAATAAAGATTCAATTAGCGAAATTCCATGGATGAACTTTGGTGCCATTGATTTTTTGAAGGAATGTGTACGGGCAGATATGCAGATCTTTGAATACGGTTCGGGTAGCTCTACCTTGTTCTGGGCAAACCATGCAAAAGAAGTCATATCAATAGAGCATGATACAGAATGGGCAAAAAAAGTACAAAAACAGCTTGACAATAAAGGGTTGTCTAATGTTCGACTTTTTTTGATTGAACCTAAAAAGAATGAAGTTGTTGGTAAAAAAGATATTGCAGACCCATATCAATACAGCACAGACGATGAAATGTGGGGGGCTTTTTCTTTTAAAGAATATGTGTTGAGAATCAATGAATACCCGGATAATTATTTTGATTTTGTGGTGGTAGATGGCCGGGCACGCCCATCTTGCATAGCTGCTTCCACAAACAAAATAAAACTGGGTGGTTATATGGTGGTGGACAATTCAGAAAGAGCTTACTATTTCTCAAAAAATGAACAATCATTGCCATTGACTCATTGGATAAGAACTGATTTCTGCGGCCCCGTTCCGGGATTAAATCATTTTCATCAAACCAGTTTTTTCAAACGAATAAAATGAACGTAGCTCCGGTAATATTATTTACTTACAACAGGTTGTACCATACACAAAAGGCCATTTCTTTTTTGCAAAAAAATGAACTGGCTTTGCAAACACCGTTGTACATATATAGTGATGGGGCAAGAAGTGATGATGATGCCGTAAAGGTAGAAGAAGTAAGGGCTTACCTGAAAAATGTTGATGGATTTGAGTCTGTAGAAATCATTGCCAGAGATAAAAATATGGGACTGGCAGCCAGCATTATTGACGGGGTTACTGACATGGTGAACAAACACAACCGGGTGATAGTATTAGAAGATGATCTGCTGACTTCGCCATACTTTCTCAGATACATGAATGAGAGCCTGGATTTCTATGAAAATATGGACGATGTTATCAGCATTCATGGTTACGTTTATCCGGTAAAAACAGCATTACCAGATACGTTTTTTATAAAAGGTGCTGACTGCTGGGGATGGGCAACATGGAAAAGAGGATGGGATCTTTTTGAAAGTGATGGAACAAAGTTGCTGAATGAATTGAAACAAAAAAAACTGAATGCAGCTTTTGATTTTGACAATACCTATTACTTTACCAAAATGTTGGAAGACCAAATAGCGGGTAAAAACAATTCATGGGCAATTAGGTGGAACGCCTCGGCATTTCTACAAAATAAACTAACACTCTATCCTGGAAAGTCGCTGGTGCAAAATATAGGCAATGATAATTCAGGCGTACACTCCTCTTCAACCAATAATTTTGATGTTGAGTTGTACAATCAACCCATTGAAATCAACAACATTAATACAAAACAATCCGAAGTCGGCTACCAGGCATTTGCAAACTACTTCGAGGCAACCAATCCGTTTAAACCAGCAAAAGCAAATTTTTTAAAACGGATTTTCAAAAGGATAACAGCATAAACCAATCAAAAAAAATGAACAGTTTTTGTACGCTTTTTAATTCACTTTATTTATCCCGTGGCTTGGCTATGCATACATCGCTGGCGGGCAACTGTTCAAATTTTCATTTATACATTTTTGCGTTCGATGATCTATGTTACGAAACACTGATTAAACTAAACCTGCAATCAGTTACTGTCATTTCTCTGAAACAATTTGAAAACGAACGGTTACTTGCAATAAAGGATAGCAGGACATCGAGTGAGTACTGCTGGACTTGTACACCCTCTACCATTCTTTATTGCATAGAGACTTATCAACTGGCCAACTGCACTTACATAGATGCCGACTTATTATTCTTTGGCGATCCGGCAGTTTTAATAAACGAAATGGGCGAAAAATCTGTGTTGATAAGCGACCATAGATATACACCTGAGTACGATCAGGTTGCTATACATGGAAGGTACTGTGTGCAGTTTATGACCTTTAAAAATGACAGCAATGGAATGAAGGTTTTAAACTGGTGGAACGATGCATGTCTTGAATGGTGCTTCAACAGGATAGAAGACAATAAATTCGGAGACCAGAAATACCTGGATGACTGGACTACCAGGTTTGAGGACATACATGAATTGCAACACCTTGGGGGTGGTGTAGCTCCCTGGAATATTCAGCAATACGATGTAGCACAGGTAAATGGGAAATTCATAGGTACCGAAAAAGCAACAGGGCAACCGTTCAGCTTTATTTTTTATCACTACCACCATTATAAATATTGCGAAAGCAATGGATGCCTATTGGGATATTACACTATAGAGCTACAAGTAATGAGGCTCATTTATAGTCATTACATAAAGGCTTTGGAGCAGGCAGATAGCCAATTGAAAAGCATACAACCCAATCATGTTTTTCATGAAGAACTGGAAATTCCCAGGCTAAAAAAATCAATAAGAAGAATGTTTTTATTCCGGTTCAAAAAAAAATTCAGGTATTACTATAAACGAAGTTATATTTTGCAGAATGGCTAACATCATCAGCTTAAAAACATATACAGATAGCAGGGGAAACCTGACCGTGATAGAAAAAGTGGTTCCTTTTGATATCAAACGTATCTTTTACATTTATGGGGTGGATGACTCTGTAAGGGGTGGGCACAGGCATAAGAAAACTTGCCAGGCAGCAATCTGCATTCAAGGCAGTTGTAAAATCTGGAATGATGACAACACCACACAACAAATGTTTTCGTTAGACAGCCCCGACAAGTGTTTACTTTTAGACCCACCCGATTGGCATCAAATGCTTGATTTTAGTAAAGATGCTATATTGATGGTGTTAGCATCAGAATATTTTGAACCTGAAGATTACATCTACGAACCATACCCATGATAGAATACGAAAACCTACAAAAGGCTAATCAGCCGTTTTTTGAAGAATACAAACGTTGCTTCAATGAAGTATTGGAAAGTGGCTGGTACATATTGGGTAAGCAAGTACTGGCATTTGAAACACAATTTGCTGCATACTGCCGAAGCAACTATTGTGTAGGTGTAGCTTCCGGGTTAGATGCACTTTTTCTTTCTTTAAAGGCTTTAAATTTTGAGCAAGGCTCAGAAATTATAGCACCTTCCAACACATACATTGCAACCATTTTATCCATCCTTCAAAACAACCTGACACCTGTTTTCGCAGAGCCTTGCATAGATACGTACAACATTGATCCTATCAGAATTGAAGAGTGCATTACCGATAAAACCAAAGCCATTATAGTGGTGCATTTGTACGGCAAGGTTTGCGAAATGGATGCAATAAAAACCATTGCAGAAAAACACAATCTGGCCATCATTGAAGATTGTGCACAGTCACACGGAGCCAGCCTAAAAGGTCAGCTATCGGGTACGTTTGGCGATTTTGGTGCATTTAGCTTTTACCCTACAAAAAATCTGGGTTGTCTGGGCGATGGGGGTGCTATTACCACGAATCAGGAACATTATTTTGATCTGCTAAAATCGCTGCGAAATTATGGGTCAAAGGTGAAGTATGTAAATGATATGGTTGGCATCAACTCAAGACTGGACGAAGTACAGGCCGCTTTTTTATCAGTGAAACTGAAGCGGCTTGACGAAATAAATAACCACAAACGCACTCTTGCAGCGTTGTATCAACAGCAGCTGAAAAGCGACTTTATTAAGCCCGTTATTCATCCTGATTATTATGATGTATTCCACATCTACAATATTCGCCACCCCCGAAGGAATGCGCTAAGGGAGTATCTTCTTAGAAATGAAATAAAGACAGAAATTCATTATCCCATTGCCCCACACCGGCAAAAGGCCCTACAAGGAATAGTAAGGGGCGAATACAAAATTTCAGAAGAAATACACAACACTACATTGAGTTTGCCTATTTCCTATTTTCATTCGCAGGATGATTTGCTTAAAGTAATTGAGGTTTTAAACAAGTTCTAAACTTGTTGTTGTTTGCGTTGTTTCCCTTTTTCTTTCCATTGTTTAAACCTGTATCGCAGGTACAAATAATAACCTAAATATTTTTTTATCAAAGATGGTTTGTCATTTTCAAAGGCCACATCTTTTGTAAAAGAAGAAAAGCCATTGAGATGGTATTTGGTTATTAGAATTGGAAAATACTGTTTTTTGAAACTGTCATCGCCCCAGCACTGCATGTTCAATACATGATCAGCATACACACGGTACTTTGGCTGGTAAATATAATTATTGAAAACAGTAGATGGATAAAATATTCCCTGGTGGCAAATGTTTACTTTCGTAAGACCGTAAGCAGTATAACTACCATTTAGTATTTCACCAGTATCCGTTATGCAATCACCTGTATAAATGGTATTTTTTTTCTCCAGTTTTTCAGCCATATCCGAGAATGTTGGCAGCAACACATCATCCACCCCAAGAAAAAAAAGCCAGTTTCCCCTGACCCTTTTCAAGGCTTCATTCATAGCTTCGTAAATACCATTGTCCGGTTGGCTTTGCCAATAAGTAATTAAGTGTTCGTTTTCATTTAAAAGCTCAACGGTATTGTCTGTGCTGGCACCGTCAAAAATGATGACTTCCAAATTTTGAAACCGCTGGCTGGCAATAGATTCAAGGCAAGGCACTAAATACTTTTCAGCATTTTTTGTAACAATCAATATGCTGATTAAGCCTTTATTTTCATCAGCATAGCCTATACGTTTCCCCTCATACAAATTCGCCATCTTTTTTATATAGTGTTATCGTTATTGTCTTACAAAGAAATGAAGCAGTTAACAACTTTCATCTCTGCTATTTCTTTATTGATTTGGGTTGAAAAAATAATTAGTGGCGCATCTGGTAAAGTTATTTCTCTAAAAAAACGCTTCTTTTAAAACCAATTAGTTTGAATCTATTTTACCCATTTTATTATTCTTAAAATCAGTTTTTGCCTTTTGGATATGTTGGAGTATTCCCAATGTTTGCCTACCATAAAAAATAGATTTTTTAATGTGATTCCTGATTTCTTTCCTGATTTTTTTGGATAATTCAGGTTTTATTTTACTATACTTTTCACACAGGTAAAGCATGTTTCTGTACAAATAGTAACATCTCAGTGGAGGATGTACCGTTTTATTTTTTTTGAATAGAAAAAGCGTTTTTACAGATGACCGGTAAACGGATTTGCCTAATTCATGGATGATACTGATGTTCATAAATTTAATCAGAGAATATCCACACAGTTTTGCACGATAGCAATAATCGTTATCTACATAATCTATAAACAGCTTCTCATCGAATTTTCCAATCTCATTGAAAAGCGATAAATTTATTAACGATCCTGAAGTAATCAGTTCATCCACTTCTTTTGGCAAACAATCCGCTTTGCTTTCATAGTCAGGTTTGTCATTTTGGGTTCCAAAAACGGCTACTTTTTCTTTTTGTGAAACATGGTCAGTACAGGCTAAATAATAGGTTAGACTCCCCGGCTGAAACTTTGAGTCCTGATCCATTGTCATCAACCATTCAAAATTATTTTCTATTGCTTTTTCGCAAGCCGAGTTTAATCTTTCTGATATGCCACGGTTTTCAAAATCCTGGTAAAATTCCACTTTCGGCAACTGCAGTAGCTCCTTTTTTATGGCAGATTCTACAGTTGAGTTATCATAAACAAAAATTTTTTCTACAAAATCGTAATAAGTTTTTATATTAGCAACTGTTTCCTTTTCGGGATTGTAAAGTATGACTGAAGCTACTATTTTCATTCTTATTTTTAAAAAAAAGTGATGGATCTTTATGTGCAAAGTACTGAATCATAAAGAGATAAATACTTTTGTGCCGTATCTCTCCAATTAAAACTTTGCGCTCTTTGCTTAATCAAATTTTCAGGCTGATTATTTTGAAAACTGACCAAAGATGATTTCAATATATGAACCATATTTTCTGGTTCAAAGTTATTAAAATAATAAGCAGCATCTCCCCCTATTTCGGGCAAAGATGTAAGGTTAGAAAGTATAACAGGTTTGCCAAAATACATGGCTTCTATTACCGGCAAACCAAAACCCTCTGCTAGCGATGGAAATAGAAAAGCTGTGCAATTGGCAAAATACCATTGTTTATCATTTTCAGAAACAGCCCCGGTAAAAATTATCCTTTTTTCTACTTTAAACTTTTTAGCTTCCTCTATTATTTTCTGTTTATATCCTGTGTTATCAGTCATGCCGCTGATGACCAATTTCATATTATTGTCTCGTAGCAAAGGGGGCAGAACATGAAAATTTTTTTTTGCGGTAATCACACCGATGGTATATAAAAATGATCCTTCCACCTTTATCTTAGGTAAATGCAATTCTTTTTGATCTTCGATATTGCAACCATTGTAAATTATATTTTTTTTCTTTTCTGGTATATCAATGTATTTTGAAACATCGTTCATTACATAGTTGGAAATGGCGACAATACTGTCTGAGTGCCGGATTTTTTTTTCAAGGTCACTTAGGTATCTTTTTTTCTTTTCTGCGGACTTGCTGCCATCGTGCATAAAGTTAATATCATGTATTGTTAATATTTTTTTCTGACTGCTTTTATATGGGAAATACTGAGTACCCTGTTGTGCGGCATGCCAAACATCAAAATTAGAAATGCAGGGAGAATAATACTTATGAAAAGATCTTTGTCTAATATAGTTTACATTTCGTCCAAAGCAACCCTCCATTGATTTTGGTAAATAAAAAAATAATTTATCTTGTTTGGTAGCTAGATGAGTTAGGTTTTTGCCCAGATGACAACAAAAATGGAATAACCCTGTATTGGGATATTTTAAACGCTCAAAATCTATTAAGACTGTTTTTTGCAAGACCTTATTTTTACTGTCAGTTCAATGGTATTAAATGCATTATTTTATTTTGAAAAACATTTTCGTACAGAAGAGTATTTTTCTAAAATCTGATTTTTTTTTATTGACAAGAATATACTTCCTATACTTAAAAAAAAGTCCCATCCTTTTAAAATTATTATACAAACCAAAAGTTTCATAGCTTTCCATTAATCTCTTAAAAACCTGCTTTTGCCAAATATCATCGGGACATTTTTCATATTGCAACTTCATCCTTTCGCGTATCAATGCCAGCTTGACTTTTTTACTTTTTCGGGTTTTGCTTCGTTTCCCGTCTAACACTTTCACTGCTCCAAATACGTTGCCCGTATGTTGCCTGTAAAGAACTAACGGAATGTCAACAAATTTTATAGGTTGCCTGCATGTTGCTAAAAATCCTATCCAGTAATCATGTGGTATCATAGTTGGAAATGGATAGCATTGCTCTATCAATTCCCGCTTTATCATCATTGCATGTCCCGGGGGATTGTTGCTAATTGCAAAAGCCAGGCAATTATCAAAGCTCAACAGCGTTTTTATGTCCGAGAGTTTTTTATGAAGGCTTTGGCCGCTGCTATCTATAAATGTTGAGTCGCAATAAACAATTTCACAATCATCCATACCCCGCATTAGCATTTCAATCTTATTATCTTTCCATACATCGTCCTGATCACTTGGTGCTATGTAATACCCTTTTGATTTTTTAAAACCCTTTTCAAAATTTTTGACATAGCCAAGATTTTCTTCATTTGCATACACCTTTAACCTTTGATCTTTTTGAGCATAATTGTTCAAAATGCTCAATGTATTGTCGGTTGAGCAGTCGTCCACAGCTATCACTTCCATGTTCGGGTAAGATTGGTTGAGAATACTATCCAGTTGCTCGGCCAGATATTTTTCGCCATTGTAGGTTGCCACCACCACGGAAACCAAATGATAGTCTGACGATGAATTCATTAGTTGATTTTATAAAATTTCCAAACTGCCCTTGATCATTTAACAAAAAACTCTTTTATTTCCCTGTAATTTTTATACTCTCCAAACTTAAACCCAAGCACATCTTCTATCGGTTGGATCATTTTATCTTTTTTCAGCCACACAGCTTTTGCGGGGTCAAATTCAAACTCCCAATCCTGCTGCTCCACTTTTTCTTTCATCACTGCGGGGTGTTCGCCTTTGAATTTTTCTACCCTGTCCACTTTTTGATAATCGAAATGATCAAACACATCTTCGGACTGATCCAGGTTATGAAGATAACCAAACGTATGCAGTTTCTTTTTTTGAATGTTGTATGGCCGCACCCCGTTGTAGTGATAAATGGGTGCATCAATTTTTTTTACCCAAAGCTTTTTCCCTTTTTCTCCCTGTTCATAAGCTTCGACGGAAGAATATTTCCTAAACCCCTGCGAGTCTGCATAAGACCTGATTCCCGGTTGATTCCTAAAAATTCTGACCTCGTGCCTGTGTACCCTTCTTGAAGTGCGGATGTATTGATAGCTTCCCCAAAAGTGGAGAAAAGGCAAAATAAACCCTTCCACTTTTTCGTTGTTCTCATTTTGCCGAATAGCTTCGGAAATAGCAGAGAGGTTTTTTTCGTGAATGACTTCATCCGCCTGAATGTGAAATGCCCAGTCGCCGCTAATGTGGTCAAGGGCAATGTTGGCTTGCTGTGCAAACACTTTTCCGCCCTGCCGCAGGCTCATGTCCCAAATGGTGTCTATGATCTTTATTTTACCGTTGTTTATTTTCTCAATCGCCTCTCTTGTGCCATCGGTTGATTCGCCGACTGCTATAACAAACTCATCGCAGACGGGCAATACAGACAGGATGGCCTCCAAAAAAGGATAGCCGTATTCCAAGCCATTTTTTACATAAGAAAATCCTGAAATTTTCATCTCTTTTCCCTCACAGCAAAGAAAGATGATTTTCCGCAACATTTTTTCCTTCCCCGGAAAAGCCGCAATAAATCTTGAAAACTATTTCAGTTTTGTGTCCTTATTTTCAAGGAAAAATTATCTTCGTACTGATTACTTTTACAACTTAACAAAAAACCAAGATTTATGACCAAACTAAAAACAACCCTGCTGTCAGCTATGCTTCTGAGTGGCACGGCACTGTTTGCGCAGACCAAAGTGGCTTCGGTAGAGGGAATTACCGAATACGATTTTCCCAATGGGTTAAAAGTCCTTTTGTTTCCCGACCCGTCCAAGGCCACGGCCACCGTGAACATGACCTACCTGGTCGGCAGCCGCATGGAGGGGTATGGCGAAACCGGCATGGCGCATTTGCTGGAACACATGGTGTTCAAAGGTTCTCCAAAGCATACCAACATTCCCAACGAGCTGACATCGCACGGAGCCAGGCCAAACGGCAGCACCAACTTTGACCGTACAAATTATTTTGAAACTTTCTCGGCCACAGACGAAAACCTGAAATGGGCGCTGGATCTGGAAAGTGACAGGATGGTCAATTCTTTCATTGCCAAAAAAGATTTGGAAACGGAATTTTCGGTAGTGAGAAATGAATTTGAAAGCGGCGAAAACAACCCGTCTTCCATCCTTTATGAAAGGGTCATGAGTACCGCCTACCTGTGGCATAACTCTGGCAAAAGCACCATCGGCAGCCGCGAAGACATTGAAAAAGTGCCCATTGAAAACCTACAGGCATTTTACCACAAATTTTACCAGCCAGACAATGTTGTGCTGACCGTGGCCGGAAAAATTGATGTTGAAAAAACATTGAAACTGATCAATGAATATTTTGGCAAAATACCTAAGCCCACCAGGGTATTAGGAGAGCCATACACAGTTGAACCCACACAGGATGGCGAACGCAGCGTGACCCTTCGCCGCATTGGCGACCTGCAAGTGGTTAGTGCCGGATACCACATCTCCAACGGTGTACACCCCGACTATGCACCCGTAGAAATACTGACAGAAGTGCTCAGCAACCAACCATCGGGCAGGCTGTACAAAGCACTGGTAGAAACCAAAAAAGCCACCAGTGTCTCTGCCTCCACCGACCAGTTGAGGGATCCCGGCTACCTCTACATGGATGCCAATGTGTTGAAAGAAAAATCTGTGGAAGATGCCAGATCTACCATGCTCAACTTTTTGGACGACCTTAAAAACAACCCGGTAAAAGATGATGAGGTGGAACGTGCCAAAAACAGCATCATGAAAAACATTGACCTGCTCATGAACAACAGCGACCGTGTGGGCCTGGTTCTCAGCGAGTTTATTGCCAAAGGCGACTGGCGTTTGCTGTTCCTCTACCGCGATGCCATTAAAAAAGTGAGTGCTGCTGATGTGAACAGGGTGGTGGCTTCTTATCTTAAACCCAGCAACCGGACCACGGGTCTTTTCATTCCCGATGCTGCACCAGACAGGGCGGCTATTCCTTCAAATCCTGATGTGGCCGCCTTGGTCAAAGACTACAAAGGCAATGCCGCCATGGCCACTGTTGCGACCTTTGAGCCCAGCCCGCAAAATGTGGAAGCCAACACAAAACGTGGCACATTGAAAGGCGGTGCCAAATATGCACTTCTGAAAAAAGCAAACCGGGGCAATGCAATCTCTGCCGCCATTACTCTGCACATTGGCAATGCCCAAAGCCTGAGCGAAAAGGCGACCGCAGCCGACCTGACAGCAGACATGCTTGACAAAGGAACGGCCAACCACACACGCCAGCAATTGAAGGACGAATTAGATAAATTGAAAACACAATTAAGTGTGAACTGCAATGGACAAACAGTAAACATTACGGTTAGAACAGTGAAAGAAAATTTGATCCCGGCTTTGAAATTAGTAGGCGAAATGTTGAGACATCCTGTTTTTCCTGAGTCTGAATTTGAAAAATTGAAAGAAGAAAACGTAGCCGGAATTGACGAGCAAAAAAGCGAACCTGCGGCTGTAGCCAATAATCTGATGGCGCAACTCATGAAAAAATATGACAAAAAGGACTTCCGCTTCACCAAGTCTTTCGACGACCTTTCCGCAGATTACAAAGCCGCAAAACTGGAAGATGTCAAAAACTTTTACACCCAATATTCCGGTGCCGATGCCACCATTAGCGTAGTAGGCGAATATGACGAAGCCGCCACAATAGCCGAACTCAATAATATTATGGAGGGCTTTACTTCCTCAACCAAATTTGTTCGTGTGCCTGATGTCGCATTTAATCCTGCTGCAAGAAATGAAAAAGTAAATACACCGGACAAGGCCAATGCAAATTTTGTTTGCTCACAGGAACTTGCTCTCAATGGCGATGACCCGGATTTTGGCGCACTGACCATTGCCAACTACATGTTGGGCGGTGGATTTCTCAATTCACGTTTGTCGTCCCGAATCCGGCAGAAAGAGGGAATTAGTTATGGAGTCGGCAGCTTCCTGCAACCCGGCGAATTCGAAAAAGTTGGCAGTTTTGGTGCATTTGCCATTTACAACCCCGCCAACAGCGACAAACTGATGGCTGCTTTCAAAGAAGAAATTCAGAAAGTGATCACGACAGGTTTTACCGATCAGGAATTGAAAGATGCCAAATCCGGCTTTTTGCAGGGGCAAAATGTGAGTCGTTCGGATGATAATTATCTCCGTTCCAAACTAAATTCAAACCTTTACCTGAACCGAACCATGCAGTGGAATATTTATTTTGAAAACAAAATCAAAAACACCACCGTAGCAGATGTCAATTCTATTATCAAAAAATGGATCAATCCTGATAAAATGAGTTTTGTGCAGGCGGGTGATTTTGATAAAAAGAAATAATCCTGATCGTTTTTCAGTTTGGCCTGCCACACATGTTGCATGTATAGCAGGCCAAATTTTTTTTACTGGAGGTCGTCTGCACATGCAATAGCAGTCCATACACTTGTATCATGGTCATCTGCACGTGCAATAGCAGTCCATACACTTGTATCGTGGTCATCTGCACGTGCAATAGCAGTCCATACACTCGTATCATGATCATCTGCATGTGCAACAGCAGTCCATACACTTTAAAAAAACTCCCGGCCATTTTGTCCGGGAATTTTTTTAAGAAATAAATACTCCTGATTTAGTAACCATTCAGCCACTTTCAAAAATAGATTTTACTTAAATCACCAAGGTTATGCACATTATTGCTTGAAGGGCTGGTATGACTGGTCATTAGTGATAT
>JAYTGA010000210.1:0-16928 GCA_043733905.1 Segetibacter sp. | reverse complement strand
TCTGTGGGCTTACCATTATTTTCAAATGCAGCCAAAGTGTAGCCCTGCCAGTTACCGTATGCCTCCGGCTCCCAATATAAAACGCCAAGACCTTTGTTGTCTGCAACAGATTTTGTTTTGGCAATAATGTCTGAGAGAAATGATTTGCAGGCTGCCGCCTGATCCCAACTCATGCCCACTTCCACTATCATAACAGGTTTGCTGTACCGGGACACCATGACGTTCATGTTTGCGAGACATTGGTTGTTTTTTGCTGCCCAATCTGTTGTTGAGGGGTAGAGTGACATGCCAGTCACATCCCATTTTGCTCCGTTGTTTTTCAACCCGTCAAACAGCCATTGGAAAAGGCTGTTGTCCCAGCCGTTGGACACATGAACAATCACTTTGGCATCTGGAAAAATGCTTTTGACAGCATCATACCCTGCATTGACCAGCTTTGCAAAGTTGGCCACATTTACAGATGCTTTGCCTTCGCGCCAGAGCATTCCATCGTTTGTTTCGTTACCAACCTGCACCCATTCGGGTGTCACTCCTGCAGTTTTCATGGCAGTTAGCACATTTGCGGTATGAGCAGCCAATGATATTTTAAGAGAATCAATTCCTTGTGAAGCCCAAGCGGCGGGCTTGGCTTGGTTTCCGGGGTCTGCCCATGTATCGCTGTAATGAAAGTCTATCAGAATTCTCATGCCTGCATTCTTCGCTCTTACAGCTTTTGCAACCACATCAGCGGAGTTGTTCCATCCGCTTGCAGGATTGACCCACACACGAAGGCGGATAGTATTGATACCAAAACTTTTTAAGAGAGTAATACAATCTTTCTGAGTGCCGGCACTGTCATAAAATTTTTTACCAGCAACTTCCATTTCTGTGAGCCAGCCGATGTCTGCACCCTTGGCGAAGAATGTATCTACAGTTTGCGAATGTTGATTCATTTTGCTACAGGAAGTGCTCGTATAAAACAGTGCTAACAGCATACATCCAATAAGAAGGTTTGAAACCATTCCAGCAAAGCACTTTCTTAATAGCATTCGCCAAATGGAAAATGGATGCCGATATAGATCCATATGCTGAAGAAAAATAAAATCAATCAATTTATTAAACATTAAATACACCTGGATCATGAGGCGATCTTTTGATTCCTTATGAAAAAATAAGTCATTAAACGACAAAAAGGCTGCCTTTTTTAGAGACAGCCTTTTGCTTTAAGTAGAGTAGTAGAAGATATTTATTGCACTTTATATTTCATGGTAGTAAAATCCACAGTCATTGTGTAGGTTCCACTAGTAGCAGGTGCTGGCGTGTTAGATCCAGGTACATCTCCATCTGCGAGCAGGTCTCCACCTCCAGTAGCGGTACCATCAGTAGCACCTCCAAACTTATGACTCCAGTCTCCATTAACAGGTAGGAGTAAATAAGATTTGCTAGTTGTTAACGGAATAGAAAGAGTAAATAAACCCGGTGCTGATTGAGTAAATTGCTGCGAAGGAACAGGAACAGGATTATTCCATCCTCCTGGCGTTGCATCTCCAACTATGAATAGGCTGGAAGGCACAGGGGTAACAGTGTAAGTATTTGTGCCAAAGTTGACAACAATTCTATAAAGACCTGTTGTAGAAGGGGCAGGGGTATTTGAGCCCGGGACATCGCCATCTGATAGTAATGCACCTCCACCTGATGCAGTACCGTCTGATGCCCCGCCAAACTTGTGACTCCAATCGCCATTTACTGGCAGGAACAAATAAGAATTACCCGCTGTAAGGTTTACAACTATTGCAAATGTTACATTGTCAAGCTTTGTAAATTGCTGAGAAGGCGTAGGAACTGGATTGCTCCAACCACCTGGCGTAGCGTCACCGACTATATAAAGATTGGAAGGCAATGCAACGGGAGTGACAGTGTATTTATTTGTCTGAAAATTGACGACAATTTTATAAAATCCGGTGGTTGCCGGTGAAGGAGTATTAGAACCCGGTACAGCCCCATCGGCAAGCAAAGTACCACCCCCAGGGGCAGTTCCATCGGTTGCGCCTCCGTATTTATGACCCCAATCGCCATTTAGGGGAAGAAACAAATAAGATTTTCCAGCAGTAAGCTGTATTGTGAGCGAAAAAGTCGTAGGGTCTACTTTCGTAAATTGTTGCGATGGAGTTGGAACAGGATTAGCCCATCCGCCTGGTGTAGCATCTCCGACAATGTAAAGGTCTGATGCTCTGAGTATGGCAATTGTATTTACGTAGTCTGCCTGCTGCTTCCATGTGCCGGAGGTTGCTACAACGGTCCATTTCAGGGTGGTTGATGCATTTGTAAGTCCATTAGCAGATAATGAGTCGCTCAGTGCTTTGAAGCTGATCGTTCTCATTGTATCAGCAGGAGCGGCATCAGCTTTTAATGTAAACAATGGTGTTTCAAAGTTTGATGTCGCGGAGAAAAGTACTTTATAAACTATAGGAGAACCACCAGCCTTGGGCAGCGATTTTGTCCAACGAAATACAAACTTGTCTGAGGTAGAAGTTGGATTAATTGTTACCGAAGCGTCAGACGAAACTGGCGCAAGAAGAATAAAAGGAGTAGCACCATCAGAAAACCTTGTAATACTGAGATTAAAGGTATTTTGAGACATAATTTTTGTTGAACCATTGTTTGCCATAACAGCCCAAACAAGATCAATCTTTGCTCCATCTGCAACTCCCTTCGCTTTCAAAGCATCGTCAATTTTTTTATAGGTCAATGTAAGCTTTGCATCTTTACCATTGTTATTTGAAGGAATGGATACCAAAGGTGATTCGAAAGTAGTGCCCTTTTTTACAGCGACCCAGTTATAAGTCGGCAAAGTACTTAAACCAGGTTTTGCCGGATTCCAGGTAATGTCCACAGTTTGATTAGGCAAGGCCGCATTCAGCACCAGGTTGGTGCCTGAAGATGGAGTTTTCAGGGCAAAGTCAACAAGACCCTCGCCTGTTATCTCATTTCCTGCAAGATTATCTTTCTTACAACCAGCAAAAACTGCTATGAGCAAAATTGATAAAATAGCTATTTTTTTCATTTTTAATTATTTTAAAGTTGTGTATATTACTTCAGATTCCGATGTTGATACGCTCACATTAGCCCCGTTGACATCTTTTACAGTGCCGTTGAATTTATATTTAAATTTTGCCAACTTGTGACCTGATGTAGGCACGAAGGACTTTGTACCAACAAAACTTCCTGTCCAGATAGCATCACCAGTCTTACTAACATTAACCGTTAGTGGACTTCCCACCTGAGTGTTCGCCTCATCATACATCACTATTGCTGCTGTAACGGGAGTCATCCTTTGTTCATCAACGGTTGCCCCCAATGAGCGATCATAGTTCAATGAAATAACATCATCTACATCCACCTTAGTCGGGAATATTCTCAACTTAGATGGTGTAAATACAAGTGGATCAAAATTGAATGGTTTATAATCCTGAGTCTGCTTTGAACCGTCTTTAGACTTTGCCAGAAAGCCGAAATCTTTCAATTCTGCAGGCGTAAGGCCGAACAAGGCTGTCCCTACAAACTTGAATGACCATTTGTTCGTTCCAGCTGCTGTCATTTTGCCGGAGGCATTTGAGTTGGTCCAACTACCATTTGTTGTTCCGTCTCTTGCTGGTCCAACACCTTGGGTGTTGCTGAAACTCCAAATGTATGCTTCAGTTTGACCAGCCATAGCAGTTCCCGTAACGTCAACCGTGAGTGTTACTTCATCTTCAGCCGTAAAAACAGGAGGGCTGAAAGTGACCTGGGCTGAACAATTAACGATAGTGCCAAGAAGAAACACTGTAAAAAATCCGAATATTTTATTCATAATTGATAATTATTTTTATTTAGTAAATTCATAACTATACGAAAGAACCAATTTACCCGTTACCGCGTCACTTTTATCCAATTTTATTTTTAAGGTATTGTTACTTCCCACAGGATATGCTCCTAGGGTGACTGCAGCCGTATCACTTCCGCTAATCAATGTTAGCACTTTAGGATAATCGGGATTATCAATAGTCCAGTTACCACTCAATAGTCTAATGATTTTAGGTGAATTTCCCGGAGTAGTTGCAAAAGTAGTTGGCATGTTACCATTCGTATTTAAGATAAGCTTAAAGTCAGTATAAGGGAACACCTTAGTTAAATCCATGGTCTGATAAGGGAATCCCTTTTTTGCAGCATCTTCGTCTGTTTGGGTAACCTTGGTCAACTTCCAGGTACCTTGCAGGCTGCTTACAGTACTAATTGCCGTTCCCACCTCTTTATAGTCTTTTGGCTGACAACTATGAATTATGACAGCCAAGAGGGGTAGATAAATGATCTTAAAATATTTTTTCATGATTTAATTATATTAATAAATTTAAAAACAACCTCCTTCAGGGTTCAGTGGAAAAGCTGCATTGGCATCCTGTTCTGCTTTTGGAAACTGCAAGATAAAACCAGGGCAGTTCCAGGGAGAATTTCTTCTGTCGATGTTCATTCCAGTCCTTGCTCCGATTCTTTTGATTTCCTGAGCACGGTTGCCTTCCCCTACAAGTTCCAGTTCACGCTCTGATCTTGTTGTTGAAATTACTAAACTTGCGGCAGCAGTGCTACTCAGGTTCAGCGTAGTGCCACCGTATGCACGGGTCAAAATATCGTTAATATCAGAAATGGCCACAGCAAGATTTGCTGCACCCGTTTCAGCACCTGCTTCTGCCCTGATCAGTTTAATTTCAGTTAGATGTACGATTGGCAAATCGAAAAAGTTCTTATTATATTTTGTGATTACATTCAATCCTGCCTGTAGCGTATTACTGTACCATGCTTTTCTTACATCAATCGCTTTCTGAGTTGCCTGACTATAAAATTGGCTAGTGAGATTGAATCCCGGAGGTGCCTGATCAGATCTAAAATTGCCTCTTAATCCTCCGCCAGGGGTGTATGAAGGAGAGCTACTTTTATTTGCGATAACAAAAATTCCCTCCTTGCTCATACCTTCAGAAAAACGTTTATCATAGGTTGAATCGAGTTGGAAATTATTACTCTTAATGACCAAGTCAGCGTAGGAAAATGCGTTTGCAAAATCATTCATTTGAAAATACACTTTTGCAAGGTAAGCCCTAGCCGCCGATTTGGTAGCAGTGTAATACTTACCGTTTGCCGGAGTAGCAGGCAGCAACAATTCGGCTGATTTTAAATCTGAGATCACTTGATCGTACACTTGCTTAACTGTCGAACGATTTATTGATTCAGCACTGACATATGTTCTCAAAGGAATGCCCAAATGAGAATTATCGGGTGTATAACCGTACGGTTGTGCAAACAATTTCACTAACTCAAAATGTGTCAAACCCCTGAAGAATTTTGCCTCTCCTTCAATTCTATTCTTTTCGGATGTAGCTAGATCCAAATGATTCAAAACAACGTTGGATCGATTAATTATTACATAGCCTTTGGAGTAAAGACCATCACGGGTACCCCCGAAAAATGAATTCTGCCTTTTATAGATCTCAGCGTAATCTCCCGTGAACTTGTCTCCGTTGTATTCATCGCCTAGCAACTCATTCAATATTTGGTTACGCCCACCCAAAAAATCATCATCTCCAAAATAGGTATAAATGCCGTTTGTAAAACTTAGTAAATCGGTCTCATTTTTTAATGCTTCGGCTTCCGTCAATTGTCCTTCTTTTGTACGTTGCAAGAATTTTTCACATGCAGTTGCTCCCATAAAAACCAAAAAGAGCATTGCAACTAGTAGTTTCTTATTTTTCATACGTTCCTAATTGTTTTATTTTTTAAAATCCAAGGTTGATTCCAAATACAAATGTTTTTTGAGAAGGAGCGGTTAGGTAAGTAATATTCGGACTTAAATTCCTATCCTGCGGATTCTCAAAATCTCTTGTAATTTCCGGATCTCCACCGGGATACTTGCTAAACGTTAGTAGATTACTGCCTGTAAGGAATATTCTAACGTTTCTCAAATGCCACTTTTGCATAACGGATGCAGGAAGTCTGTAAGCCAGAGTTAACTCCCTTAGTCTCAAATAAGACGCACTTCTTAAAAACATCGTTGAATTAAATTGATCTTCGCTTGACACACCCGGATATGATGTGGCATCATAAACCAGTCTTGGATAAGCGGCGTTGTCGCCCGGTTTAGTCCATCTGTCAAGGAAATCTTTTCTAAAATTCCAGGACTTTTTAGAAACGCCCAAGAACTGGTATTTTCCAGAGTTTTCATAAATATTACCCCCAATGACAAAAGAGAAGAGGGTGTTGAATTCAAAGCCTTTATATTGCAAAGCTGTATTAAATCCACCGATGTAGTCTGGCAATACGCTGCCAGCATAGACTCTGTGGTTAAGAGAGAATGTTTTTGTTTGTTTGCCGTTTCTATCTAACCAAATCGGATTACCGTCTTTCGGGTCAACTCCTACATATCTTACCAGGTAGTTTACGCCAATTGGTAAGCCTTTCACTATCCGTGTATCATTGGTGCCGCCGCTTACAGCATCAGGACCGAGTGGATACTCCAAAACCTCATTTCTGTTCTTGGAAATATTACCCCCAATATTTAATTTGACCGCACCTTTGGTTAAAATCTTTACATTGGCGCTAATCTCAATTCCTTCATTCAATATTTTACTGTTCGCAAGATTTCGATATAGATTCTCACCAAGACCTGCAGAAAGAGGCACACCTGGAGTCAAAATAATGTCAGTCGTCTTTTTATTATAATAAGCAACTTCTCCAGTTACCCTGCTCGAGAAAAGAGCAAACTCAACTGCTGCATCAATATTGTGTAGCGTTTCCCATTTAAGATCGGGGTTTCCGTAGGCATTTTGATATAGGGTGGTGCCGCCATTATAACTAACTCCACCTTGTCGAAAATCAGGGTCATATTTTCCAGAAGCAATATTTGCATTTCCAACGATACCGTAACTAGCTCTAACCTTGAGGAAATTCACAGCTCTAACAGTTTTCATAAAATTTTCTTCACTTATCGTCCATGCCCCAGAGATCGCTGGAAAAAATCCGTGCTTGTTGTTTGGGCCAAATTTAGAAGACCCATCAATTCTTGCCGTGGCCTGAAAAGCGTACCGATCGTTAAAACTATAGTTAATACGACCGAAGAAACTGTTGAAAGTATATTGTTCTTGTGCTATTGAAGCTTTTTCGCCATTAATCGCGGTAGAGTTGTATTGATTTTCGAGAGAATCACGTAAAGACTTATAATCTCCCGGATGTTCCCAATAAGGGCTGCCGGAATATTGACCGATTCCATAACGATAAGCTTTTCTTTTATATTCCTGCGCCTCAGCTCCTACTAAAAAATTGAACTTGTTTTTCTCATTAGGGTTCCACATATAGTTGGCCGTGTAGGTTGTAGACCAATTTGTTCCCCAATAAGGATCTCTTTTAGCATAACCTGAATCTGGCGAAGCAAAATTTGTCCATTTGTGACTTTCAAACTGGTCGTCAAATGCTGTCGTGTACTCAATATTTCCCTGTGCTTTCAGAAATAGATTCTCAATGGGTTGAAACTCTAGTGAAAGACCGCCTATTAATCTATTATCTATTTCCCGTCTTTTTGTTTCATTTAACCTTCTCACAGGGTTTGCATTTCCTGTAAAATAACTTCCATCGGGATTGAACACAGGATAAATGGGTAATGCACCAGACATTGCATCGCCTATACCGCCATCCCATGCCGCAGGTACACGTTTGTTTACACCGCGGTTATATCCTGAAGAAAGGGAAACTTTCAAAGTTTTAATGATATTATAGTCAACATTTAAACGGGCACTCAAACGTTCGTAGGCATTGCCCTTGATGTAGCCTTCATTGTTGCTATAAGTGAGGTTGGCAAATGTCTTTAGTTTTTCGCCACCCTGACTCACAGACAGGTTGTGTTCGTTGATAAATCCCTTTTGTGTTAGTTGATCCCACCAGTCAGTGTTTGTCTGCGAGGCCAGGCTTCTGCTTATACCATTGGGTAAGTCGGCAAGACCGGTTTTACCATCATTCATCCATGCTTCTTGTCGAAGTTGCAGCCACTCTGGACCATTAACAAAATCAAGTTTCCTTGCGTATGTTGAAATACCGAATTTGTTTGAGTAGTTGAATTGCGGTTTCGAGTTTTTACCACGCTTAGTGGTTATCAATATCACTCCGTTGGCACCTCTCGAACCATAAATTCCAGTTGCACCAGCATCCTTCAAAATTTCCACAGATTCTATGTCGGATGGGTTTAATGATGACAATGGATTTTGATTCATTGCACCTGCATTTCCACGAAGAAATGGGTCCGATATAATCGGAATGCCATCTACCACATAGAGCGGATCGCCAGATGCCGTAATGGAACCAATACCACGAATTCTGACGACAGAACCAGAACCGGCTAATCCATTTCCCTGGATAATCTGAACGCCTGGTGCTTTGCCTTGAAGTGCTGCTTCAAAACTTGGAACCGGAATGGAATTTAGTTGCTCTGATGATACCCTGGAAATGGCGCCTGTAACGTCGCGTCTTCTTTGAGTACCGTACCCTACAACCACTACTTCGCTTAGCGATGCGTTGGTCGTCTCCAGGGTCAGGTTGACATTGCCATTTCCAATAGCAACTTCCTTTGAACCAAAGCCCACTGAACTAATAATAAGTGTGGAAGCTGTGGAGGAAGCTTTGATTGAAAATGTACCATCCCTTGAGGTTTGAATTCCTTTTGTAGTTCCTTTTACGACAACAGAAGCATTTGAAATGGGGCTTTCCGACCCATCCGTTACTCTTCCTGTTACCGTTTTGTCCTGCGCATGCACCTGAGCCGCAAACAACAGTAGCGGCAGGAGGAAGGCGTAGATCAACTTTTTAATCTTCATAATTGGGTTGTTTAAAAAAATTAGCTGGTTAAGCTGGTTTAAAAGTCACAAAAAAATTCTAAAACGAAATGCTAGACGAATGATGGAATAACGATTTCGGCTTTTATAGGACACCCATATTGCTAAAATGTTGCACAGAAAATGGCCGAAATTAGCCGTTTAACTAACATTCGTAAGTTTTTTTAATGTTGCACAACAATTTGTTGAACAAATGAACGGTTAACTGAATTTAACTTCAACAGATAAACACCCGCTGGTATACCCTCAATATTGATGGGAATTTGTCCATTTGACAAAAAGTTTTGAATAACTCCTTTGCTGTAAACTCGGCCGCTCATATCTTCAAGACTGATCTGCAAAGTGGAGCCGACAGACAACTGTTCGTCAAATTGCACATACACACGGCTGCCTTTTGCAGGATTTGGGTAAACGGTAAGCTTTCCTGCACCTGAAAGCGGTTGTATTACAGCAATATTAGAATAGGTGTATTGCCCATCTAAGTCAACCATTTTCAGCCTGTAAAAAACATTTGCTGACGCCCTACGTGCAGCCAACTCATAGTCATTGAAAGTATAGGTAGTTTGCGACGCAGTATTTGTAGCATGCACAACTCCTGCTTCACCGAAATCAATTCCATTGTAAGAGCGTTCAATGCTAAACTTCTTCACATTTTTCTCATTACTCGTTGTCCAGTTCAAGCCAATAATTTTGTCATTTCGTTTTGCCCCAAAAGAGATTAATTTCAGTGGAAGGACATTCAACACAGTATTTACATCTTTGTCAACATATACATAATATTCACCAGGTTGAAGCGTAAAGGATTCAGCGGCCCCCGTAGCGGTTTTCAGGCCACCCTGCAAGTAATTATACCATGTTCCCGCACGTTGAAAAGTAACCGAACCTGTTACCGCATTGACATCAAAATTTCCAATAACAACTATTTTCAATGAGTCGGAAGTTATTTTCATCCATTTGAAAGCGCCGCTCAAATCGTAGGAAATATTATTGGTCACAAATGTGGGAAGATATTTAGGTACATTTCTCATTCTAAACAGCTTTGAGTAAACTGTTTGCAGTGCTTTGCGGTTCAAATTATTCTGATAATCCCACCTAATCGGTTTTGGACTTAGCCTGCAATTGTTGTTGATCGTTAGGTCTTCGCACGTATTTATGGAATAATCATAGCCTAATTCGCCAAATTGCCAAAGCATTTTCGGGGCCGGAGTTACAGCCCAAAAAGCAGTAGCCATTTCGCAGCGTTTCAATGCTGTATTTAAATTTTTTACATTATAGCTACCAGAAGAGTTGCCATATTGAAGATCTTTGTACATCAACCTTTCTTCGTCGTGGCTTTCCTGATAAGTTACCAGGTTTGGCTGTGTCCAGCCACGATTGGTAAATATGCCGTTTTGAAAATTTGATGTGGCTACAAATCCCATTGTGGCTTCAGTATAATTATAGTTCAAATTTCCCCAAAGTAGCATACCATAATTACTAAGCGCAATTTCTTCGCTGTTGTCGGCAAAATGTTCAAGAATGCAATAAGCCCCAGGAGATTTTGCCTGGATGGTATCATAATAGCCTTTCCAAATTGCAATCCTTGATGCATCGTAAGCACCCCAGGCATTATAATCAGCTTGTTGGTCGCAAGTGCTCGTAACACATGAATTTACCTGGGTAAACCCTTTTGACAAATCCCAACGAAAGCCGTCAATTTTATACGTACTTGTCCAGTGCTCAACTACCCGACTTAACAAAGTCTTTGTGGCAGCGGCCTGGTGGTTAAAATCAGGTCCAAAGTTGAGTGGATGAGGAGAGGTCTCGTTGTACCACGGACTGTTTGCCGCGGGGCGGTTGAGTGCGCTATTCCAATACATTTGGGCTGTCGGGGCCAATCCGGTTGTGTGATTAAACACAATGTCCATAATGACGGCAATGCCTTGTCTGTGACATTCATCTACAAACTGGCGAAGCGCATTTTCGGTTCCGTACTGTTTATCTGGTGCAAAAAAGAAAGTTGGATTATAGCCCCAGCTATTGTTGCCTTCGAACTCGTTAAACGGCATCACTTGTATTGCATTTACTCCAAGCCTTTTCAGGTAAGCAATACTGTCTTTAACGGTTTGCCAGTTTTGCGTAGCTACAAAATCTCTGATCAGAAGTTCGTAAATGAGAAGATTTCTTTTGTCTGGCTTCGCAAAATTGGACACCTGCCAGTTGTAAGCCGGTTTGGCAGTTTGTAAAACACTTACAATTCCTGTTGTAAGGCCGGTTGGGTAGGCCTTTAGATTAGGGTAATTGGCCGCTGGAATATATTGATCATTGTAAGGGTCCAAAATTTTCTCAGTCATGTAATCAGCCACCTTTAGGTTGCCGTCTATCAGGTATTGATAGGCATATTCCCTACCTGGAGTGAGACCCGTCAGCCTAATCCAATACCTGGAAGAGTCGGGTGTTCTAAACATCTGGTACCTGCTTGTCTCCAACCAATTACTAAAATCGCCAAGCACGGCAGCACGGGTCTTGTGGGGAGCAAATAAAACCAGAGTTGCAGAAGTGTCGCCGGGTTCGTAATTAATACCATCTCTCACACCTGCAGGTAAGGGGGCCACGTTTACAGGTGGAATCACAAAAAAACTAATGGTGTCATTTTTTACAATTGCACCTAACGTTGCCTGGGCAATGATAGTTTGGGTATCATAGCTGGTTACGACCGCGTTGGCAGATATTGTGGTAGCATTCGAAGCAGTGGAGCCTACCTGGCTTCCATTGAAGAATATTTTCAAGGTAGATGCTAAACTTGCGTTAGCTATTATTGCAACATTGTCTCCCAGAGTTTTGGTGATAGGCTCAGGGATAGCCACATACTTTGGCTGTCTGAAGGGCTGATCAATTCTCACGTTCAAACCCGCAGTGTAGACAGGAATGTACATGTCGCTACCATCTGCATTTCGCTGCACTGTGCTGCCTGAACCATTTCTAAAAAGAATTGCGATTTTAGAAACTTTTTCAGAAGCGTTTGTCATACCATAGAAAGCTCTAATGCCCCCGGTAATGGTGAATTTCCACTTGTTATTGCCCAAGTAAGTGCAGTGGCCGGTCGTCGGTGTGGTAGCCCAGGTAAATGGTGCATGTTGCCAATCGGAACTGTTGGCACTTAAATTAGTGATGACTCCAGTATGTACATACACATCCGTTGTAGGTGTGTAGTTGAGCAATCCGGCATTGCCTTTTGAAGCATCGAAGATGATGTCTATTGGAGTGGAAGTGTCCTGAATAAATGGCGGACTCCATGTTAAAAACTGACCGTTAGCAGTACACAGATTTGCCAATAAAAAGAAAGTAAAAATTAATCTCATACAGACAAGCGTTAAAATGACGACAGCAAAACAATGTGTAAAGAGTACACAATATTAGGGGATTTTTTTTGTCTCATATTGTTTGCGGCACTTTTAATCAAATATTTTTTTTCCAAGAACTTTTCCAGTTAGAAATCAATCCCAATCCATTTTCTTTTATTCAATTCATATTTCTGAAAGTCGAACTTATAAAGTTTTCCTGGCCGGTGAGGAACATTTTCTTCATATTCGTTCACATCTATTAAGAGATTCATAGAGAAGAATTTTTTTCTAAAATTTCTTCTGTCCATATCTACTCCTAAAATGGCTTCATAAAGGTTTTGTAATTCCCTGAGAGAAAACTTTTCTGGCAAAAGGTTAAATGCCAGGGGGTGTTCCTGAATTCGCTTTTGCAACCACCTGCAACATTCGTCAATGACTTCGTGATGGTCAAATGCCATGCTATCCAGGGTTTTCACCGTATGCCAATGGAGTTCATTGTCATAAATCTTTAGTTCGTGATGACGTTTGTTAAGCAAAGAACAATAAGCAATGGTAATCACTCTGCCACCGGGGTGACGGTTCGGGTTGCCAAACGCTTTAACCTGTTCCATAAACACATCGTTCATGCCGGTGCGCTGTTGCAACACACGATCCGCAGCTTCATCTAGCTGTTCGGTTTCCCCCACAATGTCACCCAGAAGGGACCATTTACTTTCAAAACACTCTAAATCGCTTCTTATTAGCAAGACTTTTAGTTCATTTTCTTCAAAGCCAAAAATGACACAATCGATTGTGATAGGTACGGCAGGATAAGATTTAACCAGGGATTCCGGGTCGGAAATCAACCCAATTGGACGTTTGCTGGCTGGTGAAACGATGGTGTCAGAAGTATACATAGAGCAATACTGTTGCAACTTTTAAAAAGATGCCTTAAGAGTTGTGCAATCAATTAGGGGGCGAAAATTAAAACTTTTTTTTCCTTTAGGTGGGGTTTATCTCATTTAAGAACCGATTCAACCTCATTATTTTGGGATAAATTACAAAGCCACTTCCTGAAATAAATCGAACGGGTGAAAACTTTCAATAAGATTCTCTCTGTTTTTTTGTCTGAGGGATTGTGACAATGGGATTTTATCTTTGTGGCTCTCTTCATTAAAGAATTGCAAATCATGAGTACTTTCCAGTCCCACAACTTCCACAACGAAAAAGTTTTGGTCAGAGTTGACTTCAACGTTCCGTTGAACGACCAGTTTGAGATAACAGATGATAATCGCATGACCGCCGCAATACCAACCATTCAAAAAGTTTTAAGTGATGGTGGCAGTGTGATACTGATGAGCCATTTTGGCCGTCCTAAAGAAGGTCCGACAGACAAATATTCGCTGAAACATTTGCTGCCACACCTCACACAGTTATTAGGTGGAGCTAAAGTAGAATTTGCGAACGATTGCATTGGCCAGGAGGCGACAGATAAAGCCGTTGCACTGCAGCCTGGTGCGGTGTTGCTGCTGGAAAATCTGCGGTTCTACAAAGAAGAAGAAAAAGGAGATGAAACTTTTGCAGAAAAACTAAGCAAACTTGGCGATGTTTATGTGAATGATGCGTTTGGCACAGCACACAGGGCACATGCTTCTACGGCGGTGATTGCCAAATTTTTTCCCGGCGATAAAAAAATGTTTGGCCTGCTGATGGAGAGCGAAGTGCTGAGTGCAGAAAAAGTATTGCACGGCAGTCAAAAACCTTTTGTGGCCATCATTGGCGGAGCCAAGGTTTCAGACAAAATCCTCATTATCGAAAACCTGCTGGAACGTGCTACCGACATCATCATTGGCGGCGGCATGGCTTATACGTTCATTAAAGCAAAAGGAGGCAAAATTGGCAATTCACTTTGCGAAAACGACCGGCTGGATACCGCATTGGAAATATTGGATAAAGCCAAACAAAAAAATGTAAGCATCCACCTGCCGGAAGACTCTGTTATTGCAGACAAATTTGATGCAAATGCCAACACCGAAACAAGACCCAGCGATGCCATTCCCGATGGATGGATGGGACTGGACATTGGCCCTAAGGCAGTAGGCATTTTCAGCGAAATCATCAACAAATCAAAAACCATTTTGTGGAATGGCCCCATGGGTGTTTTTGAAATGGAGAAGTTTCAAAACGGCACCAAATCAATTGCCCTAACCGTGGCAGAAGCTACTGCCAACGGTGCTTTCAGCCTGGTAGGCGGTGGCGATAGTGTGGCGGCGGTTAATAAATTTAATCTTGCAGACAAGGTGAGTTATGTAAGCACAGGCGGCGGTGCCATGCTGGAATATTTTGAAGGGAAGGAATTGCCGGGGATAGCGGCGATTAAGGAGTGATTTTTCACTAGAAGAAATTATATCCAATAATACAAAGCATTATCTTTAGTCAATAATATTTGACGGGCTTCCGCCATTCCGTCACAATTTTAAAATGGCCGCTCATTTGCAATACCTTCGGAAAGTTTTTCAATCATTAAAAAAATAAAATCGAATAACGATGAACTCAAAAAATTTAATTCTTATAGTCATTCTTGCAGCTATTCTCATTTTGGGCGGTTGCGGTTGTGGTAGTTACAATGGACTTGTAGGCCAGGACGAAACAGTGAAAAATGCCTGGAACAAAGTGCAAAGCGACTACCAGCGGCGGGCAGACCTGATACCCAACCTTGTCAACACAGTAAAAGGCGAGGCCAATTTTGAACAAAAAACATTGACTGATGTCATTGCCGCCAGGGCTTCTGCTACGCAAATGAAAGTGGATGCTTCCAATCTTACTCCCGATAAACTGAAAGAATTTCAGGCAGCGCAGGGACAGGTTTCACAGGCTTTAGGCCGCCTGATGGTAGTGTCTGAGCAGTATCCCAACCTTCGTGCAAACGATGCTTTCCGTGGATTGCAGGTTCAGTTGGAAGGAACAGAAAACAGGATTAAAACAGCCCGCAACGATTTTAACGATGCCGTGCAAACTTACAATACCAAAGTGCGTGCATTTCCTACAAACATTTTTGCCGGCATGATGGGCTTTAAACAAAGAGAAGGTTTTGCAGCCGAGGCAGGTGCTGAAAAAGCCCCTGAAGTTAAATTTTAAAAAGTATGCAGTACTTGGTATTATTTACTAAGACATAGAAGTTGTGTTTTGTCTCAATACTGAATTCTAAATACTGAATACTCAAAAAACATGTCCCTATTTTCTTTCAATAAAAAACGACAATTCTTCACTGCTGAACAGCAGCATCTGATGGTGCAGGCTGTTCAGCAGGCGGAGAAAAACACTAGTGGCGAAATCCGCATTTTTGTTGAAAGCAAGTGCGAATACATGGATGCCGTTGATAGGGCAAAGGAAATTTTCTTCAACCTGAAAATGGAGAAGACCAAAGACCGGAATGCGGTATTGCTCTACATTGCACTTGACGACAGACAGCTTGCCCTCTTTGCCGACGAGGGCATTTATCAGCGGCTAGGTCAGCAATATTGGGACGAAAAAGTGAAGAAAATAACAGGTGCATTCACTAAAGATGATTACACGGGTGGTGTTTGCCATGTGGTCATAGAAATAGGAGAAGCCCTGAAAACTGAATTTCCTTATCAAAGCGATGATAAAAATGAACTGCCGGATGACATTGTGTTTGGAAAATAGTTGAGGGTTTAGGGTTTAGAGTTTAATCCCTTTTTTATTTATTTGACGTGCATTTGTTCATTGTTCATCATTTGTTGTCCACAGGATGTGCATGTAACTCACTTTTACAGCATCTTTTCATAGCGACATTTTATACGTTTTGCTCATTGCTTATGTTTCCGAAAATCAATAAAAAACCATCAAACCTGTGTCACCTGCGTTCTAAAATATTTCAATGAATCGTTTTCTTCTCACCATATTATTTGCATTTACTTTTCTTTTTGGCATTGCCCAAACACTACCTCCGCGGCCTTCACCTCCACGGCTGGTCAATGATTTCACCAACACCCTTTCGCCAGACCAGTTGGAAACCCTGGAGCGCAAGCTGGTAGCCTATGACGACAGTACCAGCAATCAGATTGCCATCGTCATTGTTGCTTCGACAAACGATTATGCTCCTGTGGATTATGCCACCAAACTGGGTCGTGATTGGGGAATTGGCAACAAGAAAAATAACAACGGCGTGGTGCTGCTGGTTGCAAAAGATGATCACCAGATCTTCATTGCCCCCGGCTATGGATTGGAAGGTGCAATTCCTGACATTATTGCAAATTCAATTGCAGTCAATGATATAAAGCCCAATTTTAAAGCAAATGATTTCTACCGTGGTTTAGACCTTGGAACCACAGCTATTATGAAAGCTGCAGCGGGGGAATATAAAGCTCCGGAAGGCTACAGCAAACATGGTAAAAGCGGACGAAAAAGCAATGGTTTTGTTTTCATTATTATTGTTCTTGTCATCATCTTCATATTAAGTCGCGGTGGTGGCCGTGGTGGCGGAGGCATGGTAAGCCGACGTGGTTATGGCGGCTTTGTTACCGGAGCCATCTTAGGCAACCTGCTTGGCGGGGGAGGAAGAGGTGGCGGCTTTGGCGGAGGCGGAAGTTCAGGTGGTGGCGGTTTTGGTGGCTTCGGTGGAGGCAGCTTTGGCGGAGGTGGATCGGGAAGCAGTTGGTAAAATTTTCTGTCTAACCCAACGTATTCAACAATCCATTTTTAATAGTTTTTCTGAGAA
>JAYTGA010000209.1:0-2816 GCA_043733905.1 Segetibacter sp. | reverse complement strand
AGGTTGACCAACATATTGACCGGGCTCCTGTGCCTGGTGTGTTCAATGTCGCAGACAGTTTTCAAAATATCATTAACAGATTCGATAACGCCTCTCTTTTTGAGGAGCAGCTTTTGGTTCATGCCAACCAATTTGTTTTTCATGTTTTTTTCCCAATCTCCAGCAGTCCAGACCCAACTTTAGAAATAACCCAACTCCTATTCTCCCTTATTTTAATTTTATTTTAATTAACAAAAAATATTAATCCGTGTTATTCAAATAACTTTATGTCTTCCATTATCACTCCCGTATAAAACTACTTTTTATGAAACCATTGCTACGCAAAAAATTACTGGCATTTCTATTTGCTGTTTGCTTTCTTCTTGCATTGTCTGCAAAGGCTACTATTACGGGTGGCTACATTTCGTTAGATGCCAGCTCGCTACTCTACAATGCACATGGATGCTATTGGTCAAACATGAATGTTTACAACAACCAAATGCCTACAGGTGGCTCGGGTCAATTTGTGTTTTACTGGGAAGAAAACCAGGGCAGCGGTTGGGTGATTAAAAGTAGTTCTTCAGGCACTTCCACCTCTATGGGTCATGTGTATGTGCAGCAATATGGAACCACAAGTATGAGACGTAGGGCAGTAAATGCTTCAAACCCTGCAGATAGTGCTTTTTCCAACGAGGTAATTGTTGCATCCTTTGTGGTTAACTCCGGCTCTATCAAGTTTGCCAGTGGCAACGATGTTGAGTTTGTGCCAATAAATACCACACCTCCCAGAATTCTAAACGATGTATCAGAATACTGCGAAAATCCTCCCGAATTTTATGACTGGTGGTATAATCATAGTCTTTCATTCTGGGATTATACCAATGCGCAAGGTGCCCCTAATATTATAGATGACCTCGACCCAAGCTATCAGCCCCCCACATCTTCGGTTCCTGACACCATGTCTTATTGGAGAATACCTTACGACGGTTCGTGTGGGCAATATCCGGATAATCCTACTAACAAGCTAACAATCATTTTTGTCCAGCCCATTACTTTCAATCCGGGAACCATTTCTTCCAATGTAATTCAGGGCTGTGCGAATACTCCTGTTTTAGTTACCAGCACACCTACTACTGCACCTCCCCCTTACACCGCAGAATGGCAAAATTCCTCAGACTCGCTTTATTGGTATACAATTGGTTACGGAGACTCCATTTCTTACACTATAACGCCTCCAAAGTATTTCAGAAGAATGGTAAAATCACAAGGCACTACACTTTCCAGTAACGTGGTCAAAGTGTCTTCATCAGCGAAAGGTGATACTTCTATATTCGGCAATAACCTCTGGAATGTGTATAGCTATATAGGCAAGAACACAAATTTAAGTTCATTGGTTTACAATGGGTTTTATACTGACACGGCACTTAGCCCCAACACGGCTGATAATTGGGCATCCAATCTATCACCTTCCTATGCTGCCAACTACCTTGGCTGCCCGTTGGATACCAATAATTTCACAATAAACTTACGCAGAAAAGGGTTTGACACCGGCATGTATCAGTTGCAAATTATTACTCATAACCAAGAGGTCGTTGTGAAGAAAGATGGGGCGACTGTCCTTTCAACTACCTGTTGCTTTGCTAATCTGCCCAACGTAAACCTGGGAATGATGGATGCTAACACGAAAGTACAATTGTCTCATATTACCTCCACCAGCAACACTCCGCTAAAGGTGCTTTTTATAAAAATAGATACAACCACTACCACATCTTTTGTTGATTCTTTATGTCATAGTTTCGTTGTTGGCAGTGCTGTTGGCAATAACTTCATTCCGCTTGCTGATAGTTCGGGACGGATCATAGCAGAGGTCAATCCAAAAGGGGTCAACATGGGAACGCTTACGGTCAGCATGAAACACTCAGCACCAGGTGCCGCCAACATTCCCGTTAGCAATATTGGCGTTGTCAACATGCCCCGCTATTTTAATTTCAAATCATCCAGTTATGCAATAGCACCTTTTCCTAATCCTGTCACCGTCCGCCTCTATTACCTCAACAGCGAGTTTGATGATTATAAAATTGCTACCAATCAACCCTTTCTCACCATCGCCGATCTGAAAGTGAGCCACTACGACGGCATTAACCAGGACTGCGAATCGTATAACAACAGCACAGCGATTGATACTTTGCAACTTACAGGTTGGGGCTATGCAGGTGCAAACGCTTTTTATATAGATGTACAAACAAACCGCTTCTCCGAATTTGGTGTAAGCGGGCAGTTAAAAGTGCTGCCGGTAAAATGGTTGTATGCCAATGCATCAAGGAAAAACAAAACAATAGAAATCAATTGGAAAGTAGCTGAAGAGCAAAACAGTGCAGGCTTCGAGATGCTAAAAAGCAACGACGGAATTTCATTTAAAACCATTGCCACCATTGCCAGCAAAGGCAACAGCAGCCAGCCTGTCGCGTATACTTTTACCGATGAAAATATTGCAGAAACGACTCCTTATTTTTATTACCGCATAAAGCAAACAGACAAAGACCGCCGCTTCAGTCTCAGCAACATGATGAAGGTAAAAGCGACCGATCATGCAATCATCACCTTACAACCCAATCCTGTGACTGATTTTACAACGCTTACATCATCCGGCATCATCAGCAGCTATTCCATTACCGATCTATCAGGCAAAGTCATACAAAGCAAGACGGTTGCTGCAAGCAATGCCCGCATCAATACCGGGACTTTGCCGGAAGGCATTTATGTTATGAAAGTGTCATTGGCGAATGGCTCTACCGAAATACTAAAACTGGTGAAGCAATAATGTGCTTTCTTAAAAT
>JAYTGA010000208.1:0-9042 GCA_043733905.1 Segetibacter sp. | reverse complement strand
TATCAATTTCGGCTTCGCCGAGGTTGAGTAGAAGAGTGGGCATATTTGTGATTTTGCTTTTACAAAATTGCCCCTCTTTTTTTAATCTTTCAACTCATGGTTTTATGCCTTGAGAAGTATAATCCCTTCTATCCGTGTTATCCGTGTTCCAAAATATGCTTCAAATTGATTCATGCAACAATGCCATTCTTAATTAAAAATTGTTTCCACAAATTTCCCTACATCTAAACCGTCAAAGTTCCCGCTGCTCATCAATACAAGATTTGTATTTCTGTATTGTTGCTTTTGCAGCCATTTTTCCAATTCTTCTTTGTCAGTTATTATTTCCAATCCATTTTTCGCGAAACCATTTGCAATACTTTCTTTAGATAAATCCGGCATCCTTTTTAACTCCAGCGCATGTTTTGAATAAAAGACAACTGCTTTGTCTGCCTTGTCCAGTGCGCCTTTATATTCCGTCATAAAATCCTGGTTCAGGCTACTGAATGTATGTAGTTCCAAAATGGCAATTAATTGCCTGCCCGGATATTGTTGTTTAACAGCTTCAATGGTTGCTGTGACCTTGCTAGGGGCATGTGCAAAGTCACGATAGACAATAGCTTCGGTATTTTCAGCCATTATTTCCAAACGCTTACTTGCGCCTGTAAATGATGCCATTGCCTTCACAAACATGCCGGCATTTACCCCCAGTTGTTTGCACACAAGCCAGGCCGCATTCAAATTCTGTAGGTTGTGGTTGCCAAACACTTTCAACTGTCCGGTCACTTTTTCAATCGTAATAGTTGTTTTGCCTTCTTCAATTGTGTTTTGCGGCACTGAATATGGCTGGTAAATAATGTCTTTTCGTCGGCTGCTTTCCACCAGTTTTACAAGTTCTTTGTCAGTGCTGTTAAAAATAAGAATACCTCCTGTTTCTATTTTTCCAATGAAAATACTGAACTGCTCCAAGTAATTTTCAAAGGTTGGAAAGACATTAATATGATCCCATGCAATGCCCGTCAGCACTGCAATGTGTGGAAAAAGGAAATGAAATTTTGGTCGTTTTTCAATAGCGCTTGCCGGGTATTCGTCTGCTTCGCAAATGATGACCGGGGCATCGGTAATGCTGACCGACTGATCAAATCCTTCGAGCCTTGCCCCCACCAGGTAGTCAAATTTTTTTTTGGCTATTTTTAACACGTGCATAATCATGCTTGTGGTAGTGGTTTTTCCATGGCTTCCGCCTATGGCTACCCGTGTTTTTTTCCGGCTTTCATTGTAAATGTATTCAGGGAAAGAATAAATGGGGAGGAGTAGCTGTCGTGCCTTTTCTATTTCCGGATTATCGTTTTTGGCGTGCATTCCCAGTATAACCGCATCAAGGTCATTGGTGATTACATCGGGGTTCCAGCCCATTTTTTGCGGCAGCAAACCTTCGTTTAGCAGATTGGTTTGGCTGGGTTCAAACACTTCATCGTCTGATCCTGTGACTTGGTATCCTTTCCTTTTCAAGGCAATTGCTAATTGATGCATCACGCTGCCGCCAATAGATATGAAGTGTACTTTCATTAATTTTTCTATCTTTGAAATATTGACGCAAAATAATCGTTTATTTCAGGTAATTGTAGAAACTATGAAAAAGTCATTTGCTATTGTTATGATATTGTTTGTAACCATGCTTATTGTATCATGCGCAAGCAGCCGTGGTTCGGGCTGCCCGTCTCACGATCCCCATTATTTCAGTCGTTAATTTGCGATGTATTTCCACGAAAAAAGAAAAGAAATTATGAACTGGATTCCGCTGAAAAGTGAGGATGAAGTATTTGAAATTATTGAAAAATCGCGGTCTAAAGCCCAGGTCATTTTTAAGCATAGCACCCGATGCAGCATTAGTTCCATGGCCAAAAGCCGTCTTGAGCGGAGCATTGTTCCGGACAATACCGATTTTTATTTCCTGGATCTAATAGCCCACCGAAACATTAGCACTAAAGTGGCCGATGAGTTTAATGTTTTTCATGAAAGCCCCCAAATTTTATTGATTAAAAACGGTGAGTGTGTCTATGATGAAAGTCATGGTGCCATCAGCATGGATGATCTGGAGGAACAGTTGCAATAATTCATTTTCCGTCCCACATTTTTACTTCCACACATTAAACAGTGTATGCTCAAACGCTACCTGAACAGTGCTTTTAGCCATCCGGTTCATGTTTCCTGCAAGCTGAAAACGATAACCGATATTCAGTTTTGAATTGCTGTTGAAGATGCACTGCACTGCCGGGGCAATATCAATGTCATACTTGTTCTGGTCAATATTTTTTGCAACCAACATTTCTATGTAGGCGTTCAAATTGGTCTGTTCATAATTTTTATAAGCCTTCGGCAAAATGAGATAGCCCGCCGAAAATGAATAATTGACCACATTGTAAGATGGTGCCTGATTCAATAACTTTTCAGTTTTGACATTAAATATGCGGGCATAACTTACGGTTGAGGAAACCGCCAGTTTACTGATGAGTTGAGTCGCTATCAAACCCGATTGAAAGCCGCTGTTGTCGCCATCAAGATTGGCATCGTCATACAAATACGGTGCTTTGGAAAAAGCTATTTCGCCAAAGGCAGCCATGCGAAAATGTTGATGAACATCATCGTTTGAAAGAAACCTGTATTTGCCATAAAACTTTCCACTTTCCAATTGGAGATTGTGAGAATAATAATCAGACATTGTCCCACTCAGATGCATCATCCAGTTTTTGCTGATGCCAACCATTGCCTCCGGCACATAGCGCTGTTTAAAAACTGTTGTGTTTGGAAAACGCCCTGTGAGCCTTAAGGCCATCGTTTTTGACGGCATGTTGGATGCAGGCTCAGTAAAAACATAAAGTTCCTGGCTGAATGCTTTGCCTGTAAAAAGGCACAAGATCGTCCATAGTAAAATGTGTTTCATTTTTACAAAAAAATTGAGGCAGCTTTTGTGTCTTGCAATTGGTAAGGCTGCACTTGAACAAACAGGTTTTACAACATCTTTTCCAGCATTTTGTCAAGTTGCTCAATATCTGGTCTCACAGCCACCAGCTTGCCTTGGCGGTCTATTAAAAAGGTTGAAGGAATGAAACGAATACCCCATGTGTGCATCAATTCATCGCCCTGCGAAGCATCTTTGTCCACTACATGGAGCCAAGTGGTTTGATCTTGCTTAATGGCGTACTTCCAGGCTTGCTCATTGTCATCAATAGAAATGCCATAGACTTCCAGTCCTTTGTCTTTGTATTTTTTATAGAGAGTCAGCATGTCCCGGTTGGCCTCTCTACATGGCCTGCACCACGATGCCCAAAAGTCTATCACAACGACTTTTCCCAGTAAAGAAGATAGTCTGACCGTTTCTCCTTTCGTGTTTGGCAAAGCTATTTCAGGTGCTTTGCTGCCCTTCCTGGGTTGTGCCTGTGTGGCTAATGTGATAAATGTTAGGGCTATTGCAAGAAAGAAATTTTGCATTGTAAAAATGGGTTTAGGATTGAGTATTTGATTAGACTGTCACATGATAAATCCTTGTTCCAACTGCTCCATTGTTGTGACAGCATGGCTTCATAATTCCGGTTTTCACACATTCCATTTGTGTGGTAGCAGCATATTTTTTATAAGTTTTTGCGGAAACAAAATTCTTGTCAACAATCTGAAATGTGTGTTCGCCGCTAAGTATCTGTTCTTTTACATTCAGGAAATGCAATGCTTTTCCATTCAGCACAATGTGTGCATCGTTGCGCACAGGCACACTGGCAAAGTTTGCCTTTACTTCCATTTTGGCTACAGAAAAACCAGCATTCTCCACCGCTTTTTGGATGGCATCAAAATCCACCGTGGCATCGTTTTTAAAATTGAGTGTGTAGGTTGCATTTTCAATGTTGGATGAAATGCTATCAGAAAAAGGTAGTTTTTCCAATGCTTTAAAAATGGCTTTGGAACACATGCTACATGTAAGTCCGCTGGCCTGCAAGGTGACTTGTTCTATTTGTGCTGAAACATTTAACGCCATGGCACAAGCTATGATAATGAGTGCTTTTTTCATGTCAAAATGAGTTTTGTAAGAAGTATTGAAGAGGACACAGATAACACAGAATAGAAGGCTCGAAAAGAATTCTTACATTCTTCTCTATCACGGAAATCTGTGTCCTAATTATTCAAGAAAATCCTGATGTCCAATTATGGTCTAATTGACTTTTCTATCGTAATGGCAACATGAAGGCAGGCTTTTGTAGACTTTGTCGGTGGCTGTCTGGTGCTCGGTATCATAGCCGACTGCTGCTACTGCTTTTTCAATTTTTTCCATAGACACCTTATCATGATTGTAAGACACAGACAGGATTTTACTGTCAACGTCCCATTTGGCGGAAGCCGCACCGGCAGCTTTAGCAGCTTTTTCTATTTTAGCCTGGCACATTTCGCAGTTGCCCCACACCATTACCGTGTCGGTCTGCTTGCTTTGTGCAAAAAGGAAAGATGAAGAAGAAACAAAAAGAAGGACGAGAATTGTTTTAAGCGTTTTCATTGTTTTATATTTTTAGAATTTGAAAAAAATTTTACAAAAAAAGTAAAGATTTGCAACAAAAAAAGCACATACTTTACCAGGATGTGGCTTAAGTTATTGACTAAATAATTTTGTGAAACAGTATCAAATTCTGAAAACGCAGTTGGAAAGATAAAGATGATTGGATGCTAAATCGGGTGGCTTGTTTGCAATAGCCACATTCATATCAGAGGGGTAAGTTTTGGAAATATCTATCAAAGAAAGCCTGACAGGAAACAAAGTTGAATGAGTAAAAACAAAAGAGGTGACAACTGACTGTTTGTGAAGATTTGTCAACTTTACTACTTTCACTTCATTGTGGCAACAACCTTTGGGAGAGGTTTTCATGCCACACTTACAAAGGTTTCCAGTGAAATTTTCAACACTTGCCGAAGTCATTTTGCCCATGCAATAATGAACGTTCAACACGACACCACTACTGGTGGTCATGTAGATAACGGACAAAAGAAGAGCAAAGAATTTTTTCATGTTGATAGTGTAAAATTACAGGAAAGGAATAAATACGATTTCATAAAATTTTGAGGTTTAAATATTTTGAGAAAATTACAAAACCTTTCCCTACCCTAATTTATAAACGTCCACCAAATCCCTAACCTAATCCAAAGACTTTGTTGCGGATAATACTGCGCTGAAAAATTGTTTTCATTAAATCCAAGGTTGCCAGTGCTTTTGCTAAGTGTGTTCAAATTTTCTGCACGGACATAGGCATAAAACCTTTTGATGCGAAAATTGAAATAGGCATTCACTTCCGGGCGGTTTTTCAGGATAAAGTCATTTTGATAAAAAAACTGCCCAAGGAAAGGTGAATAATTATCGGCCTTATAGCGTGTGTGATATTTGATCTCCAACCCAAAGGCATACAACATGTTTTTGGCATAAACACCTTCTAAAGAAATGCGGTTGCTGGTAAAAACAAGCGGAATGTTCACTGGCGGACCGCCGGCTGTTTTCTGCACATGCACTTCCGAATATACATTGAGAACCTTGCTGAGTTTATACTTTTGTTTTGCAGCCACGTGTAACACATTGAACAATGTCCCATCCTGCGCAGCCGAAAAAAAGTTGTTGAAATAGCTGTAATTACTCACCAGGTAGTAATCGCCCCACAGCCCAAATCCTTTTGCTTCGTTGTTGAAAGATGCACTGATGCGTGTCGTGTTTTCTTTCTTTGCATCAACCAGCAGTGCAATAGGAAATGCAGTTTTGTAAGCATAAATATAAGATGGAGACCTGTTCACATTTTGAAAGCCAAGTTGCAGGTAGCCCAGCTTTTTGCTAATCAATCTTTTCAGGTCAATCTGCATATTGTAGTCGCCACTGTTGAGACCGTTTAGATATAAACTTCCGGCGGCTTCCACATCCCATTTCTGGTTGCGGGTCCGGTTCCGATATTCACCGTTCAGAAAAATATTGTGGTCTTTTTCATGCACTGTGTCGGCAAATGTTCCTGAAATATTTTCAAGAGTAATGCCCGCTTTAATAAATTGATTGAGGTTATTTTTTTCTGGAAAAGAAATGATGCTGAAATCGTTTTGCAGGTCGCTCCATTTGTTGCGGTTCAGTTGGTTGGTCACCATGGTTGTGCTGTCTGCACCAAAATAAGCCAGGTAATTTGGCTGCTTGCTATAGCCCGTGTATTGGTCATGAAACTCAAACTGCTGCCGCGATGAAGTCAGCGTATGCTGCAACCTGAACCGTGGATAAAACAACCGAATGACCGTGCTGTCATTCACAACAATGGAATCACTCTGCCCCAGGTCATACTGCTGGCGCAAAAGAAATGTTTTTTCATTGTATAAATTTCCCGTCACAATTTTTGAGTTGAACGGGTTTCGTTGCAGGTTGCTGTCACCAGACAAGCGGGTGGGTATCACAAAGCGGTTGCTGTATCGGTAATCCTTTAGCAATGTATCCCTCTGTATGCCGCCATTTTCAGAAGCGTTCAGGTTGTTCACCATGTAGATGCCATAAACCGTGTATCGCTTGTTGTGGCTTTGATAATTTCCATTGAGCCTGTAACTGCTGTGGTTGGTGTTTTGGTTTTGGTATTCCCCCGGCGAATTGATGAGGCGGTATTGTAACGCCATGTTGAAGTTGGGCTTTATATTTTGTGTATGCACCACGTTGATCATCTGCTCGCCCTTGCCCCCAATCATGTAGCCAAGTTCTGTAAAAGGTCTTGTTGTCTGAAAAAATCTTGTGTCGGAAATTTTTAACCGATAAATATCATAAGCATGAAAACCGGGATCAAAGCCGGGTTTCAGGTTGGGGTTAAATAACAAAGAACGGCTGGCTGCGCCAAAATTGCCCAGCGTTATGTATTGAGGAGGAACAGGATAACGCTTCGAAAAATCATTAATGGACGAATCTAAAAACCGTGTTCGTGTGCTGTCGAAATAACGATAGTAAATAGTAATGGAATCCTCCGTATTGTCGCGGTGCTTCAGGGAGTCTTTGCCACTGTCGTTTTGCCCGGGACGGTTCGGAATAACCCTGCCTTGCGCATCGGTCTGCTGTGGCACTGCATCGTCAGTGGCGGTGCCGGGTCTCACATTTCTTGTCCGCTGTGCAAAACCTTCACTCATGCCCAAAACCATGAAGAAAATGATTAGTACACAACAGCGAAAAAAAATTGACTGACTCATTTATAAAAAACAGTAATCAGCAAAGTAAATGCAAAGCCAATAAATGAAAAGATAAATCGGGAAGGCGTTTCATTGACCTACATCTTCTCAATCAATTTAATGAAAATGGCTGTGAGCTTGGGTTCTGCTTCTTTAGCAGCCTGCAATACTTCTTGGTGAGTGATTGTGTTGTTATCTTCCCGAATGCCAATGTCTGTAATGACACTCATTGCAAATACCTTCATTCCACAGTGTGAGGCGGCTATTACTTCCTGCACAGTGCTCATTCCTACAGCATCTCCACCCAACAGTTTGATCATTTTATACTCGGAGCGGGTTTCAAATGTGGGACCTGTTACACCAAAGTAAACACCCGTATGAACAGGGATATTCATGCCTTCGGCAATGGCTCTTGCTTTTGCAATCAGTTCGTTCGAATATGGCTCGCTCATGTCAGGAAAACGGGGACCAAGTTCCTCCTCGTTTTTGCCTAAGAGCGGGTTGACAGCAAAGAAACTAATATGGTCTGTTATAATCATCAGGTCTCCCACAGACCAATGAGCATTGGTGCCACCTGCGGCATTGGAAATAAGCAATGTTTCCACACCCAGCATCTTCATGGCACGAATGGGGTAAATGACCTGCTGTGGGGTATAGCCCTCGTAATAATGAAAACGTCCCGCCATTGCAACCACCTGCTTGCCACCCATTTCACCAAAAATGAGTTTGCCGGAATGCCCCTCAACCGTACTAACAGGGAAATGCGGAATGTTTTCATAAGGAATTTCTATTTCCACTTTCATCCCTTCGGTAAAATTTCCCAGGCCACTGCCCAGGACAACACCAATAACAGGTTTGGCTGCGCAAAGACTTTGAATGTATGATGTCGTTTCCTGTAACTGATGAATGGCCGATTGCATAATGCTTGTTTATTTTTTGTGGAGGCAAATATAACCTGAACCTAAGTGAAGCGCAAAGAAAAAGGTAGTCTAAATGCTAAAATTTGTTTAGCTTTAAGTTCCAAAAACAAATCTGCTATGAAACTAATTTTCACACTTGCATTCGTCTCCTTTTTTGTCCAAGGCTATTCAACCCCATGTAATCAGTCTAACTCGCTCATTAGTGTAAAAAAGAAAAAAATCGGCAATGCTGATTATGTCATTTTTACTTTAAAACTACCAGTCACAGCTACCAATTCTATGACTTCGGCGACTCCTCCATTTATACAAGATGGCAGCGGAGCAACCATCACAATTGCGGGTTGTGCTTACAAAAAAGTAACGTTTAATAATATTGTATGGACGTGCAAAACGAAAATTATTTCACACTCAACTCAATTTGTGCAAAAGGTAAAAAACATCGGGCAGTTTGAAGGAATTATCAGCTATGTGATTGGGTATAAATGTACGGCAAACTCAGTCGTTAGTTACAGCTACATAGCAGGGTCTTATCAAAAATTTGTTGTGCGGTTTAAGCACTAAAATTGGGTGAGTACATTCTTCTTTTACTCAAACAATTTTCCTTTTTTTATCGTCATCATTTTTCTTCTCTGTCACTTTTTATAAGTTTCCAGCTATTTCGAGGGCTTTCGGATAAATTTTATCCCGCTCAGTTCTGCCTCATTTAGGGCAACCGAGATAAATTTTGAATTTTTCGATCATTTCCTTCAAAATTTTTTGTTCCACAAGTCTTAGGTAGAATTGAAAAATTCACATCTTTCAATTCATTTTTATCAATTTTTCCGAAGTCTATAAAACTTAAAAGAGGCTGTCCCAAAAGGTCAGCCTCTTATTTTTTTATTCGGATCCCTATCGGAGACATAGTATCGTTTACGCGATTCTCAGGGTCTTGTTTTCA
>JAYTGA010000207.1:0-14547 GCA_043733905.1 Segetibacter sp. | reverse complement strand
CCGCCAATCCAGACAAATGATGTGGCGATATTCATGAGCAACTGGTTGAGCAAAAACCTGAACGGGTTGATGAATTGCAACTGTGTTTCCCTTAGTTCCTGCATGTGATGGATGACAGGCCATTTATGGTTGTACTCCCATAACAGGTTTGGCAGAATGATGAGCAAAGCAAGAACCGTGGCGGCATACAGATGTTTTGACAAAAATAATTTCCTGTTTGCGTTCAGTAACAATCCAATGAAAATGGCTGTAGCAAAAAAAGCGACAGAATATTTTCCCAGCCATCCCAGAGCCAGCGATATGGCTATGGCATATACATACTTGACCTGCTGAGTGTTGATGTACCTGATAAGGTAAAAAGCACTGAGTGACCAGAAAAAAATGTCTAAAAAATTTGGGTGAAATAAAAAGTGGACACGCAGATAGCCTCCACAAATGAGACCCAATCCTGCAACAAATTGTGCAAAGTTTTTACCGCCCATTTCTTTCGTCATCCGGCAAAGGAGAAACAGGTTGACCGCCCCAAAAAACGATGGGCAGAATTTGACCCAGAAAAATCCGCTGCCAAAAAAATGAATAACAGTTGCCAGAAAACCGAGCATCGGCGGTACTTCCATGAAACCCCATGCCAGGTGATGACCTTGCTCCAGGTAAAGCATTTCATCCCTGTGCAATTCGTAAAACGGGTGTTGAAAAATGTATGGCAAAATGAATTTTGCGAGAGCAAGCAATAAAGCAACTTTATTTTCTTTGAGGAAGTTCATGGACTTTGTTTTTGCTACATCTTGAAAAGGTAATAAAAGAGGGCAGTAAAGAAAAACAATTTCTATAATGGTCTATTTGCTAATTTTAAATTTTTAAACTCCACCCATGACGATTGCCGAATTTGACCATCTTGACATTGACTATAAAAAAGAATTGTTGACGAAATGCTGTGGCTCCGCTGCATGGGTTGTTAAAATGCTGGACTCACCGTTTGCTGAAGACCTTGTGGATTTGGAAGAAACGGCAGAAGAAATATGGTATGACTGCACAGAAGCCGACTGGCTCGAAGCCTTTAGCCATCACCCCAAAATTGGCGATGTAAATTCGCTGAAAGAAAAATTTTCAAATACGGCTGCATGGGCAAGCAAAGAGCAGGGTGCTGTGGACACAGCACCGAAAGATATATTGCACCAACTTGCAAAAGTCAATGAAGAATACGAACAGAAATTCGGCTTTATTTTCATTGTTTGCGCCACCGGAAAATCTGCTGAAGAAATGCTTGCTATCTTGCAGGACAGGCTGCCAAACAATGCCGCCGATGAAATAAAAATTGCCGCGGAAGAGCAATTAAAAATCACCAAACTGCGGTTAGAAAAATTATTTTTATGAGCCAAATAACCACACATATTTTAGACACGACCCAAGGCCGCCCTGCAGGCGGGGTGCGCATTTCACTCTATCGGGGTGCAAACGATGAATGGACAGAACTGTCCTGGGGAACGACCGATGCAGATGGCCGTTTACGCGATTTGCTAAAGAACGATGAACCTTTACCAAAAGGCATTTACAAACTGCGTTTTGAAACTAAAGATTATTTTGACAAAAAGCAGATACCAACCTTTTATCCTTTTATAGAAATCATTTTTGACATCACCACAAATGAGCATTATCATGTGCCGCTCTTGCTGAATCCGTTTGGCTATTCAACTTATCGTGGTTCGTAGAAGGGAAGTACTAAGTACTGAGTATTCAGTATTAAGACAACCATTTCGCTCTATCTAAATACTAAATACTAAATACTGTTTCCATGAAACTTTCTATTAACGAAACTGAAAAAGAAAACCTGCTCAAAGAATTGAGTGTGGCGAACTTAAAATTTCAACAAACTTATCCCGGTGACAGACCCGACAGGCAGCCTGTTCACACAGTGTATGGCGGTGCAAATTTATTTAAAAGCGACACCTGCCTTAAAATGGGAGAAGTGGCTCTCAATAGTTTGAAAACCTATGCGCCCAACTTTGTAACCCTTGCTAAAGTGCTGAAGTTGCAAGGTTTTGAGCATTTGCCACACACCATTAAAGACATTGAAAATCTGACAGCTAAGTTGGATAAAATGACAGAAGAAGAGCGCAAAAGTGAACAGGCATGGCTGGCTTATTCTGTCTATAATAAAATGATTAGAAAGCTGCAAACTGAAGCAGTAGAAGACTTTAGAATAGACTTTGAAGATGGCTTTGGAAACCGTCCAAATGATGAAGAAGATGCAACCGCAATCAAAGCCGCCGCAGAGTTAGCAACGGGCATGAAGAATAAAACCATTTCACCGTTCATAGGCATTCGCATCAAACCATTTACTGAAGATTTGAAAGGAAGAGGCATAAGGACAATGGATTTGTTTTTGACGGCATTGTTGGAAGATACAGGTGGGAATTTGCCCGAAAACTTTGTCGTTATGCTGCCCAAAGTCACTATTCCTGAACAGATGGCGACCATGGTGCGTTTGTTAGAAATAATAGAGAAAGAAAATGGCCTGCCAAATGGAACTTTAAAAATGGAAACGATGGTGGAGGCTACACAAATCATCATGGATGAAGATGGCCGCAACCCTCTGATGCGGATTTTAAAAGCAAGTGAGGGAAGGTGCATTGCCGCTCACTTTGGCACCTACGATTACACAGCATCTGCTGGCATAACGGCTAAATACCAGACCATGTCTCACTCTGTGTGTGACTTTGCACATCATGTGACCAAAGTTGCACTGGGGGGAACCGGTATTTTCCTCAGCGATGGAGCTACCAACGTGATGCCCATTGGCCCGCATCGAGGCGACAACCTGAGTTTTGAACAACTTTCCGAAAACCGCGAAGCTGTTCACAATGGCTGGCAAATTGGTTTTAAACACACCACACATTCCCTCATCAACGGGCTGTACCAGGGATGGGATTTGAACCCGGCACAGTTGCCAATGCGCTATGCCGCCACTTACAATTTCTTTCTCAGCAGCTATGAAGATGCAGTTCTCCGACTTCGGACTTTTGTGGAAAGAGCCGCCATTTCCACCCTTACCGGTGACATATTTGACGATGCCGCTACGGGACAAGGCTTGCTAAATTTCTTTTTGAAAGCCATGAACTGCGGTGCCATTTCCGAAGAAGAAGCGTTGGCTACGGGACTAACCCTGGACGAAATTAGAAGCCGTTCATTTTTCAGAATTCTCGAAGGAAGACGTAAGAAAATATGAATGGATATTTAATGATGCGGAAACTTTTCTACCACACTATCGCCGAAATTAGGAAGGTGGCTTTCTAACCAGATGGCAAGTTCATCCGGCACAAAATCCTGCGAAGTAGATTCAATAATCCACATCAGGCTTTTCTCGGGATTTTCCTGCGTAAATGGAGAAGGGCAAACAGGATAAAAAACAGTTGAAAACCTTTCGGTGATAGATAAATAATTTATGGTGTAAGCAAGCATCTGAACAACATTCCACGACTGTTCATGATGTATATCTATTAAAAATTTTACCCACCAAAAGCCGTTTTCATAAAAGCCTGAAGCAATGGGAGAACCTATGGCAGGCAATTGAGAAATGAATTGTTCCAATTTATGAAAACGGTCGGGCATGTTTTATTTTTGTAACGATAAATATGAAAACAAAGAATCACCGTAAAAGTTATCAAAAAATCCTGCCAGATTTTGATAAGTATTTTTTGAAAAACGGTTTTTGGCAAAGGTTCTTTTTCTATATTTGCCGTCCTGAAAAAATGTTCACCAACACCTGCCCAGGTGGCGAAATTGGTAGACGCACTGCCTTCAGGTGGCAGCGTTCGCAAGGATGTGCTGGTTCGAATCCAGTCCTGGGCACCACATTCACTTTTTCAAAAGCCTTGATTGCACTTGCTTTCAAGGCTTTTTCTTTTGGGAATGATGTTACCTGCATAGACCTTTCCATTTTCAAAAATCTATCATTTTTATACCCGAACGGGTATAATTTGATTTAAAATTAGTATTTTTATACCCGAACGGGTATAATTATGGACTCTCAAACTCAACTTCTGGGGCAATTTGTGAAAGACAAAAGAAAGTCTGCCAACCTTACACAAGCCGATTTATCGGCCAAAACGGGTGTGGGACTGCGGTTTATCCGTGAACTGGAAAATGGAAAAATGACATTGAAAATGGATAAAGTCAACCAGGTGCTGAATATGTTTGGCCACGAGTTGATGCCAATGCCTGTAAACCGGCAAAAAAAATGACGAATGAAAAAAGCAAAAGTTTTTATGCACGAAATGCTGGCAGGTTATCTTTTGGAAACCGAAGATGGCTATCGGTTTTCTTATGATGCAGCTTATTTGCAAAACCCTGATGCTGCAGCGGTTAGCCTGACTTTACCCCTTTCATCCAAGCCAACTATCAGCAGGAATATGCTTCCTTTTTTTGACGGGTTGATACCCGAAGGATGGCTGATGGAAGTGGCAGAGCAAAACTGGAAACTAAAAGAACGTGACCGAATGGGTTTGCTGCTGGCTTGTTGCAAAGATTGCATTGGCGCAGTCAGCATAGTAGAAGCCGAAAATTAAAACAATGAAATGTCTGTTTTGCTATAAAGAATTGGATGAGGCACAGGTTGATTTTCACCCTGCCTGTAGCCGCAAATTATTCGGGACTTCGGCTCCGCCTGATTTACTTTATACCGAAGAGCAAATGCTGGAATTGGGTACGCAAATCATAAAAAGCCACGTTGCTGTCACAGGTGTGCAGCCCAAACTTTCGCTGGACATAGAAACAGGCAAGGGAAGCAAAGAACATAAAACGCCGCCACTGTTCACCATTGTAGGGCTGTGGGGTGGCTACATTTTGAAACCGCCCACGCCCCAATATCCGCAACTGCCCGAGCTGGAAGACCTGACCATGCACCTTGCGGCGCTGGCGGGCATAGCAACCGTACCACATTCATTAATCAGAATGAAAAGCGGCAACCTTGCCTACATCACCAAACGGATTGACAGGCAGCGTGGACAAAAACTGCACATGGAAGACATGTGCCAGTTGACCGAACGGCTGACCGAGGATAAATATCGGGGTTCTTATGAGCAGATTGGGAAAGCGATTTTGAAATATTCCGCCAATCCCGGCATTGATTTGGTCAATTTTATGGAGCATGTTATTTTTTCTTTCCTAACGGGAAATGCTGACATGCACCTGAAAAATTTTTCGCTCATTCAGCAGGGAAATGTATTTGTGCTGGCTCCTGCCTACGACATGGTTGCCTCAGCCTTGGTAGTGCAAGGCGATGAAGAAGAACTGGCGTTGAACCTGAACGGAAAGAAGCGAAAACTAAACAAAAATGATTTTGACAAAGCCTTTGCAGGACTGGAATTGATAGGCGCAAAAGCGATTGAAAATGTGTATAAAAAATTTGAAAAGGCAGTGGCTAAATGGTACGATTTTATACCCAAGAGCTTTGTTTCTGATGAAATGAAAGAACGGTATATTGCGTTGATCAATGAGCGGGTTGGGAAATTGTTTTAAACGAAAACTTTTTTTATAAAAATTCATGTCCAGATTCAACCTGTTTGAAAAAAGATAAAGTTTTCTAAATGAAAACTTTATCTTTGTCATTGTGTTCAACATAATAACCCGCAAAACCCTGCTTGATTATTGTAAAAAATATCCTGAAGCTGCTATTGCTCTTCAGCAATGGTATCATGAGATATGGAAGTCTGAGTTTAGGAATTATAATGAGTTGAAATCAGTTTATGGAAATGTTAGCCTTGTAAAGGATGATCGTGTAGTTTTCAATATAATGGGTAATAAGTATCGCTTAGTTGTAAGAGTGGTCTTTGAATACAAAGCAGTACAGATTAAGTGGTTTGGAACACATGCTGAATAAGATAAAGTAAATGTCTCAACTGTTGATTATAAAAAGAAATGAAATGAAACTAAGACCTATAAAAACAAACAAAGATTACGAAGCCTGCCTTGAATGGGTAGATGCAATGTTTGACAAAAAAGTAAAACCAAATTCAGAAGAGGGTGAGCAATTGCAAATTGCCCTGTTATTAATCAAACAGTATGAAGATATTCATTTCACTATACCAATTCCTGATCCGATTGAAGCAATAAAAGTAAAAATGCAGGAAAAGGGCTTAAAAAATAAAGACCTTGTAGGAATGATTGGAAGCAAAGGATATATCTCATCACTTCTCAATAGAAAAAAACCACTTACAATTGCACTGGCAAGAATTTTCCACAAAGAATTAGGTATTTCTGCAGACGTGTTGCTTTCATGAATTCTTCTGAAAATCTTTCTATACCGCCACATTAAAATCCCTCAAAGCATCGTTCAGACTGGTTTTCAGGTCTGTGCTTGCTTTGCGTTTTCCAATGATCAATGCACAACTCACGTTGTATTCACCTGCGGGAAATTTTTTGATATAAGAACCGGGAATGACCACACTTCTTGCTGGCACACGGCCTTTTGTTTCTATTGGTTCGCTGCCGCTAACGTCAATGATTTTGGTGCTTTGAGTCAGGACGACATTGGCCCCCAGCACGGCTTCACTTTCTACAATCACACCCTCCACCACAATGCTGCGGCTGCCGATGAAGCAACCGTCTTCTATGATGACCGGACTGGCCTGCAAAGGCTCCAAAACTCCGCCAATGCCCACACCACCACTCAGGTGAACTTTCTTACCTATCTGTGCGCAACTGCCCACGGTCGCCCAAGTGTCCACCATAGTACCCTCGTCCACATAGGCACCAATGTTCACATAGCTAGGCATGAGAACGACATTCTTTGCCAAATAAGCACCATAACGGGCCACAGCATGAGGTACTGCACGAACGCCTAAAGATTTGTACCCGCTTTTCAATTTCATTTTATCATAAAATTCAAACGGTGGAAGTGAGTATGTTTCCATTTTCTGAATGCCAAAATAAAGCAGAATCGCTTGTTTCACCCATTCATTCACAGTCCATCCATTGTCACCCGGCGATGCAACCCGCAACTTGCCTTTATCCACTTCTTCAATCACTTGCCTGACCGCCTCTTCATAAATTTTGTCTTGCAGTAATTCCTTGTTGCTAAATGCTTCCTGTATATATTTTTGATATTCCATTGTTTATTTTTTTGCGAAATTAGCCTAAGAGTTTAATAGATGAAGATGGGAGAGGCAAATGTGGTTTTTTACCAACATTACTACTTCATTTTATTAGTGAAGTTCCACTGGCAAACTTGTTTTTATCTCTCTCATAAATCTTGTGTATTCCTCGTACTGCTCATCAATTTTGGAGGCGGATTCGTGTGGAGTAAGGCCTTTGCTTGCCTGGTGGAGAAGCCAATAAACCCAACCTGTTTCCGATGGTCGGGGCATGTCGTAGCTGATTACTCCCATGGTTTTATCAACCAAAATGTAAGTCGGAAATTTGATGTTGTATTGCCGCAGCAGGTTCACTTTTTGTGGACGGTTGCGGGCATAAAATAAATGAATGCCCATCATTTTTTTGTCTTGAATCATTTGCTTCCACGAAGATTTCCTGTTTAGGCTTTCTATGCAAATGTTGAGGAAGACAATGTTGGTATCTTTTGAAAAATAGGTCTGCAAAGCTTGTGACCATGGTATTTCAGCAATGCAGGGCGCACAGGCGGTGAACCAAAAATCAACATAAACCACCTTTCCCAAAAGCGATGAAGTATTGAAAATTTTGCCGCTGCTATCTTCCAGTTGTAATTCTTCAAACCGGATGAGCCTGGTAGGTTGGCTGTTTGCTGTCGCAAAATGAAAAACAAACAATAGTATCAGAATAAGAGGCTTCATAAGTTGTTAAGTTCTATTTTAAAACGGTCAGTAATTGGTCATCTTCAATTGTAAGAGCGCATTTGAAATGCCCCAGCGGACAAGCCTTGTGACCATGCAACCCACATGGTTTGCAACTGAGGTTTTCCCGGGTTTGGACTATAAAACTTTTGTCGGACAAAGGACCGAAACCAAACGATGGAACGGTGCTGCAATAGATGGCTGCAACAGGTGCATTCACAGCCGAGGCGAAGTGCATAGGAGCGGAGTCGTTCACATAGTTCATCACTGCATTTTTCTGCAAAGCAACCGATTGTAGAAAATTGAGTTTCCCAGCCAGGTTGGTGACGTTTTTATTGGTTGTTTTTGTGCGGATATGTTCGCATAAATCTACATCGCCTGGTGCGCCTAACAGGTGGACAGACAAACCATCTGGCAGTTGGTTAATAAAGCTGATCCATTTATCAGGCGGGTATTGCTTGGTAAACCAAACCGATGCCGGAGCTACACAAACGTAGCTGCTATTTTGAAAATTTTTTACGCTTACAAAATCTTTTTCTGAAGGATACAATGCAGGTTTGGCTGGTGCTTCATCAGTCAAACCTGCAATCAGCAATTGATTCCGTTCTGTTTCGTGAAGTGGCTTTTCGCTGGTGCTGATTTGGTGTTTTATTTTCCGGGAAAAAAACGAACTCCACGGATTTTTATCGAATCCTACGGTTGTTTTGGCACCAGAAAAAGCAGTGAGCAAACCAGTCGCAGCAAAGCGTTGAACATTGACAACAAGATCATATTTTCTGCTTCTTATTTTGCCTAAAATTTTCCAAAGGTTTTTGTACTTGTTTTTCTGCTTGTTCCATATCAGCACTTCGTGCAGAAAAGGATGGTTCGACAACAAACCTTCATTGCCTTTGCGAAGCAAAAAATCAATTTCAGAACCGGGGTAAAAACTGTGCAATTTTTCCACTAAAGCAGTCGCCAGCACCACATCGCCAATAAAGGCCGTTTGTATGATGAGCATTTTTTGCATTAGCCGCAAAACTAAGGCTGTTCGCATACATTTGTTTCATTGGTAAATCTGCAATCAGCATTTATCTTCGCCACTATGGAAGATTTTAGCAACGATGTAGAGCAATGCCTGTTTGTTTTGCATAGTGGTGGGGTTATACTCTATCCCACCGATACAATCTGGGGTCTGGGCTGCGATGCAACAAACCCTGAGGCTGTGCGTAAACTGATGGGCATAAAAGGCAAGCCGCCCAGCAAAGGTTTAATCGTACTATTGGCAACTGAAAGAGACGTGCTGCAATATGTAGCAAGCCCCGATATGGAAGTGTTTGACTACTTAAATACTACCACCAAACCAACAACTATCATTTATGAAAATGGTCTAAATGTGGCTGAGGAAATTCTGAACGAAGATGGAAGTATTGCTATCAGACTTGTGTCCGAAGATTTTTGCAGGCATCTTTTAAAGCGGTTCAAAAAGCCTATAGTCTCCACTTCGGCCAATATTCATGGGCAACCTTCTCCACAGAACTTCGAAGACATTTCCCCAAACATTAAAAATATAGTTGACTACAAAGTGAAAATTCGCCAGCAGTATAAAGGTGGTAATCAATCTTCTGCTATAGTGAAATGGAAAAATGGCAGGATTGAAATCATAAGACATTAATTGGCTAACAACAATAGTCTTGAAACTGAGGCGTTATTGGCAGAGTAATTGTCATTTTTCATTTACAAAAACAATAAGATATGCTCCAAGTTACACTGAATGTTCCCCAGGAAAAAATTCCTGTTTTGAACGATGCATTGAAAGAATTAGGCATTAAAATATCATCTGCCAGATCATTGATAAAAAGAGATTTTTATAAAAATGACATTCAAGGTTCTATTTCAAGTTCTACTACTTCTTTAATCCAGAAATATTTTTCCTGGGATAATAACAGAAGCGAACTGGAATTTGAATAAAAGCGTTTTTTAAAAGAAAGTTCAGATTAAAATTTTGAGCTTGTATTTTATAATTATTCTTCATCGTTATTTTTGCTGCAATCATGGATATATCCTGTAGCAAAAAAGAAATTTTTATCCTCAACAAAATAGCGGCAGCTTCGGAAGAGTTACACCTGCCTGCTTACCTCATTGGCGGTTTTGTAAGAGACAAAATCATTGGTCGCAATACAAAGGATGCAGACATTGTTTGCCTTGGCGATGGCATATTGCTGGCTGAAAAAGTGGCAGAACGCTTTTCACCCAAACCTACTGTTGCTTTCTTTAAAAATTTTGGTACTGCACAGATTAAAGTGGACGGTTTTGACATTGAATTTGTGGGAGCCAGAAAAGAAAGCTACCGCACAGACAGCCGCAAGCCTGATGTGGAACCCGGCACAATAGAAGACGACCAAAATCGCCGTGACTTCACCATAAATACTTTGGCTATTAGCCTCAACAAAGAAAATTTTGGACAACTGATTGACCCGTTTAACGGAGTTGCTGCTATTGCCGCAAAAACCATTAAAACGCCCCTTTCACCCGCTCAGACTTTTATAGACGACCCTTTGCGAATGATGCGTGCCATCAGGTTTGCAACACAACTTGGGTTTGAAATTGAAGAAAAAACATTTGAAGCCATTCGTGAAAATAAGGAGCGGATTAACATCATTTCCCAGGAGCGGATAACTGATGAACTCAACAAAATAATGCTGAGTGCAAAGCCATCCGTTGGGTGGCATTTGTTGTTTGTGTCGGGGTTGTTGAAAATTATTTTTCCGCAAATGGTTGACCTTGCCGGTGCTGAATATATAGACGGCAAAGGTCACAAAGACAATTTCTACCACACACTCCAGGTCATTGACAATGTCTGCGAAAAATCAGGCGACCTGTGGCTGCGTTGGGCTGCGCTGATGCACGACATTGGCAAGCCCGCCACCAAACGGTTTGAAGAAGGCCACGGCTGGACATTTCACGGACATGAAGTAGTGGGTGCACGGATGGTTCCTAAGATTTTTAACCGCCTGAAACTGCCCACCGGAGACAGCATGAAGTTTGTTCAAAAGCTGGTAGAACTGCACCTGCGCCCCATTTCCCTGACAAAAGAAAACATAACCGACAGTGCAGTCAGGCGGCTTTTGTTCGATGCCGGCGAAGACATTGATTCGCTGATGATGCTTTGCAATGCGGACATTACGAGCAAAAACCAGCAGAAGGTAAAACGCTTCATGGCCAACTTTGAAATGGTGAAACATCGCATGGCCGAAGTGGAGGAAAAAGACAGCCTGCGGAACTGGCAACCGCCCATTACCGGAGAAATAATCATGGAGGTTTTTGGCCTTTCTCCATCCAAAAATGTTGGCCTGATAAAGGATGCTATCCGCGAAGGAATACTTGATGGCGAAATTCCGAACAGCTATGAAGAGGCTTACGGCTTCATGTTGGCGAAAGGCAAAGAATTGGGTCTGGAGGTAAAATAATGTTGTGATTTACAGACCGAATGTTATGGTTTATAAAACGGCAAAAAATTGAATCCGGTTATTGCGGAGATTATTTTTCAATCAAAAGCACTCAGACTTCTCTAACTTTATAAAAACAAGAATTTATGTTAGTTTCAAAAGAAGAATTAATGGCCTTGACTGATGAGGAACAGATTGGCATTGTTAGCAATGTTGAAAAGAAAATTCTGGATGAAAGGTTAAACGATTATCACAATAAACCTTTAGATATAATTTCCTGGGGCATGTTTTATAAAAGGGAAATTGATAGAATAAACGATGGTTCAAATAAGCAATCTTAAAGCCAATGAAACCCGAATCATCTGCTACAAATAACCGCTCCTTGCTATCCAAATATGCTGGTCTTTCCATGCAGTTTTTAGTCACTATCGGCATCATGGTTTTCATAGGTATAAAAGCCGACCACTGGCTTAATTTTAAAATCCCATTATTAGTTTGGGTTCTACCTTTACTCGTCATTATTGCCATGATATGGCAGGTAGTAAAAGACACTTCTAAAAAATAAAAATGTTCAATAAAACTGTGCTTCCGCTGGTCGTGTTGTTTTTAATAACCGCTTCACTCACTTTGGTTTTCAGCAAAACACTTGTGCAACATGGGTTCGACTGGCAGGTGCTGATTGGCGGCAATCTTTTCATTTACTTAGTCACCATGGTGTCCATGCAATTGCTGCGACAGGGGCTGAATGCAGCCACCACAATGGCTTTTCTCACAAAAGCCTACGGCAGCATCATGCTCAAATTGTTTGCCTGTGCAGCCGCAGCTTTTGTTTATATTTTTATCAACGGCAGTAAGTTGAATAAGCCCTCATTTTTTACCTGCATGGGCTTGTACCTGGTCTATACTTTTATGGAAATGAAAATAGTGTTGAAACAAAACAATCAGAAAAAGAATGCCCAAAGTTGAACATCCTTTAAAGGCTTTAGATAAATATTTACCACCGGGTACTTTTTTTCCTGTTGCGGATTATCTTCAAAAATACAAGGTACACCTGACCGTGACACGGGAAAGAAAAACAATCCTCGGCAACTACCGGAATGCACACAACAATCTTTCGCACCGCATTAGTGTCAATGGCACCCTGAACACTTTTTCATTTCTTATTACACTGCTTCACGAACTGGCGCATCTGCTCACTTATGAGCAATACAAGAACAAAGTGCAGCCGCATGGCCGGGAGTGGAAAACAATATACGGACAGTTACTTGCCTGGTTTATTCAGCACAAAGTTTTCCCTGGAGACATAGAAAATGAATTGCTGGCTACCCTTCACAATCCCGGTGCAAGCAGTTGCGCAGAAGAAGGACTGATGCGGGTTTTAAGAAATTATGATGCAAAAAAAGACAATTTCACCATGATAGAAGCTGTGCCCGTCAGCTGTCTGTTTAAACTGAAAGACGGCAGGGTTTTCAAAAAAGGTGAACGCCTTCGCAAAAGATATAAATGTGAGGAGGTTGCTACTAAGCGATTCTTTTTGTTTAGTCCGGTGTATGAAGTTGAAGTGGTTAATTCGTTGATTGGTTAATCAGGATATTGGGATTTATGGTTTGTTGAATGTTCCTTTTTTGTAGGTACAGGCCATGGCCTGTACCTACAAAAAAGGAACATAAAAAATCCCACCGAATTCAAGTGGGATTTCCTGTCTTAATACTTTATACTCAATACTTGGTACTCTCATTAAGCCACCGCCGCCTTTACCAAAGCCGCAGCCTCACTCAGTTGAATGGCACTTTGCACTTTCAATCCGCTTTCGTCTATCAGCTTTTTGGCTTCTACAGCGTTGGTGCCTTGCAGGCGGACGATGATAGGAATGTTGATGTTGCCCATTTTGTTGTAGGCTTCTATAACACCCGCCGCCACACGGTCGCAGCGAACAATGCCGCCGAAAATGTTGACGAGTATTGCTTTAACATTAGGGTCTTTCATGATGATTTTGAAACCAGCTTCTACTGTTTGTGCATTCGCTGTTCCGCCTACATCCAGGAAGTTGGCAGGTTCGCCACCACTCAGTTTAATCATGTCCATGGTAGCCATTGCCAGCCCCGCTCCGTTAACCATGCAGCCAACGTTGCCTTCCAGTTTCACAAAATTCAGGTTGTATTGCCCGGCTTCTACTTCTGTCTTATCTTCTTCAGTCACATCTCTCATGGCCGACAGGTCGGGGTGGCGCATCAGCGAGTTTTCATCAAGACCCATTTTGCAATCAACTGCAATGATTTTTTCATCCGATGTTTTGAACAGCGGATTAATTTCCAACATGCTGCAATCAAGCCCTATGTAGGCATTGTAGAGGTTGGTGACAAATTTTACACAGTTTTTAAAAGCCTCGCCTCTCAGGCCAAGTTTGAAAGCTATTTTCCTTGCCTGGAAAGCCTGTAATCCGCCGCCGGGGTGAACCAGCTCCTTAAATATTAATTCAGGGGTTTCTTCGTTTACTTTTTCAATGTCCATTCCGCCTTCGGTGCTGTACATGACCACATTCTGACCCGAAGCCCTGTCCAGCAAAATGCTCAGATAAAATTCTTTGACAGGGTTTGGCCCTTCATAATATACATCCTGGGCGATTAAAATTTTATTGACTTTTTTTCCTGCCGGGCCTGTTTGTATAGTTACTAAAGTTCCGCCCAATATGGCTTTGGCAATGTCGGACACTTTTTCGAGGCTATTGCCAACTTTGACCCCCGATTGTTCTGTTCCAACAATTTTTCCTTTGCCTCTTCCGCCTGCGTGAATCTGGGCTTTCACCACAGCAAAGCTGCTGCCGCTGTCATTTTTTATTTGTCTGTATGCCTCTTCGGCAGCCATTACATTATCTACTGCAATGCCTTCCTGAACGGGTACATTGTATCTTTTCAACAGTTCTTTGGCCTGGTATTCGTGCAAATTCATATAGCTGAATTATTTTGTGGCGAAGATAAACCAATTAGATATTGGGAAGATTTTCTTAAATAATTTCTTGTGCCATTGTTATTAAAACCAGGAATTATAATGCGAGGCGGCTATAATAATGATGATAATTATTTAGTGGAAAAAATCAAAACCAACAAATGTGCTGCGAGGGAAAAAAATCCCAAGATAAATATTACAATTTTAAAATATTTTTTTGCAAAAAGGGGGTTTTTATTTTTTATTTTTTTCTGCCCAACGAATTTTCGCCGATTTTATTATACTTTTTCCCAAATAATTTTACTAAAAGGTTTTAAATACGGACTTAGCTGAATATCTTTGTTTTATTAAAATTCTATTAAAAC
>JAYTGA010000206.1:0-35992 GCA_043733905.1 Segetibacter sp. | reverse complement strand
TTGTAGTAAAGCGTTTCCAAAGAGTTTTCACAACTCCGTTAGGAGTTGAACATGCAGTTTACTATGTTCGACTCCTAACGGAGTCGTAGAAATCGGGGGGTATTTCTTTTTCTACAAATATTGAACTCCTCCGGAGTTCCAACCCTTGATTAGCATTAATAGTTCATAGCTAATAGTTCATACCTCATAGTTCATACCTCATACTTCATCCCCCGTCTTTTTCACCTTCATCTTCCGTGTTCTTGGATGTATGATTTTGTGTGAAAGGGTTTCCTTGATCCAATGTTCCAGCCTGTGATGGCCCGGCACCAGGATGGCTGCTATTATTACCAGTATCAGCAGCATGTAAATAGGAGAATGATGTGTCCAGTCTGAGATGTAAGGATGAATGAACAATGAAATGTATTCAAAAACAAGAAGCAACGCCACCGTGACCAAAAAGTTGATAGTTGTAAGTTTAATTCTTCTGCGGCTGATGAGCATAATGGAAAGCGCAAACAAAAAGATGAACACCCCAATGGCAATGTATTGAAGGTTATTTTTTCGTTCTTCTGCTTCTCTTCGTTTCTCTTCAACAATTTCCTGCTGCCTCAGCGATTCACCAATTGTCAGGCTTTGGAGTTGCTTTACTTTTTCCTGGCTAAAAAGACTGTCCTTTGCAGTAATCATGATTTGCTGATAGGCAAATGCACTGTCAATTTGATGGTTGTTTTGATAGTATTGGGAAATGAATTTGGAGGCATCGAAAATGTATTTCATAAACATTTTGTCTTCGGCAATTGCAAGTACCCGCTTAGCGTAAAAGATTGCCGAATCTCTTTTTTCAATTGCACTAAAAATTTTTGCTAAACCTAAGTAAGATTCGCAAAAGCCATCATCATCATTTGTTTTTTGAAAATAAGGCAATGCAGATTTGTAGTAAGCCATTGCCAATGCATTATCCATTGTTCTTGCATGAATATTTCCCAGGTTATTCAATGTAGAACCCATGTAATTTTCATTTTTAATTTTTTTTGCAAATTCAAAACCTAATTGACTATTAATTCTGGCAGAATCAAAATAGCCTAAAGACTCGTAATAGTTACCAATGTTTATATAAGACCCACATATATTTAAGGTGTCTTTTATTTTTTCTGATATCTCTTTAGCGCGGAAAGTATAGGAAAGTGCAGTTCTTATTTCTCCCTGTTTAAAATAAAGATCTCCGATATTAATTAAAACCATTGTCGTCAGTTGGAAATAACCGATTTTCTCACAAATTTTTAAAGCTTCTAAAAAAGTTTCCAATGCCTTTGAGTAATTACCCAAGCGAATAAAACTTACACCCATTAAGTTTAAACTATAAATTTGCCCTTTTAAAAAATTGATCTTTTTAGATACATTATAAGCTGATTCTGCCAAATACATTGCTGAATCTACATGCGAATCCTGGTAGTCGCTACCAATTGTCACTGCATTCTTGACATAAGTGGTATCATAGCTGAATTTTAAAATTTCTTGCCCTGACTTAACATCTTTATCGGGCTGAGCCAAAAGAAATTGAAAGGGTAACAGCAATACTATAAATAATAAATGAAATTTTAGCATAATCAAATGAAAGGTTTGTAAATTTAGTTTAGAATTTTAAAAGGAAATCTCATTTTGTGCATCTTTTATTCTAAAGATCAATTTCTTTAAAAAAAACGTTTAATTTTATTCTTTTAATAATCCCAATAACTAATTTTATGGTACAAAAACTATCTTTTCTTTTTTTATCTTGCTTTATCGTAGCTTCAATATTTGCTCAAAATTCTTCTTGTAATCAAAATATTCCTTCAGTAGATTTTAAATCAGTAAATCCTACTAAGCCACCATTAAATGGTAAATCTGTAAATCCGACAAAGCCCCCCGCCTCGGAGATGGCCTCCTTACCAACAATTAAAGCTGGAAATATCAAGATAAGCCAAAACCAGGCAACACTTCTTGAAAAAATTTCAGCGACAATAAAGGTCAATCCTGAATGTAAAGTACGAGTTCAGGGATATGGAATAGCAACAAAATCTGACCAACAACTTAGCTGGGACAGGGTCAATGGTGTTATCAGGTATTTGGTGGAGAAACTTGGAATTTCCAGTAACCGCTTAATTTTTGTTTCTGGTGAACAAGGAGATTTAAACTTGGTTGACCTAAAGTTTACAACCGAAGATGGTCCACACATGACACCACAACCACACCCCGATTTGCGTAAACCATTATAAAAGCGCAGTATCTTCCAATTTGAGTTGATTCTACAATGCAATCATATCAATCCATTCCATTTATTTAGCAATCAGTGGCATTAAAATTTTATGGACTTGTTATTTTATTAAAATAATAAGTCCATAAAATGAGAACTATATCATTGCTGTTTGTCTCCAACATCTTCATGACTTTCGCCTGGTACTGGCATCTGAAAGACAAAGGCATTCCGCTCTGGAAGCAGTTTTGATCAGTTGGGCAATCGCTTTTTTTGAATACTGCCTCACCGTGCCTGCTAACCGAATAGGCTACACGACAGGATGGAATGGATTTCAATTAAAGATTGTACAGGAAGTCATTACATTGGTCGTGTTTACATTTTTTGCCGTTCTCTATCTCAAAGAACCTTTGCACTGGAAGTATTTAATCAGCTTTGTCTTAATACTTACTGCAGTTTATTTTGCATTTAAGAAAAGTTGAGGTCCATTTTAAATCCATCATTCGATCAATTTATCAAGTTCTAAAGCAAATCGTTGTCTTGTCATTTGCATGTTGAACATTTCGTAGCGATTCTTTTCATTGTTAAAAAAAATGGAGGCCGGAATGGCTCCATTCCATTTCTTTTCTATGATGGGAATGAATACATCGGCGTTGGTCTCGGCCAGGAAAACGACTTCGCCTTTATACCCATGCTTCTGCACAAAAGCAGCCAGCTTTTTGGGGTACGATTCCGGGAAATCAAGACTTACTAGTACCAGTTTTACATTGGCATTTTTGACAGCAATGATGCTATCAAAATAAGTCAGTTCCCTTACACAAGGGCCGCACCAGGTGGCCCAGAAGTTAATGATAGTCGGCCCTTTGCTGCTGTCAATGATGTTGCGTACATCTTTAGCCGTTAGTTTTTTTATAGCAGGTAAAGTGACTTGCTTTTTTTGCGCAGCGCAAATAAAAACAAACATCGTCAGCCATATTGTGAGTGTTGTTTTTCTCATGTTGATTGCTCCTCTGCAGGAATGTCCTGCTCTTTAAAACCCCATTCTTCAAATAGTTCCATGCGCCTCTGTTGCGGCAGCGATGAGTTGTCGTATTGACCTGCCAGGTTCTTTTGCCGGTAGGCTTCATAAATGCTCACGGCGCAGGCGACCGATATGTTAAGGCTTCGAATAATGCCCATTTGCGGAATCACAAAATTGCCATCGGCCAGCACTCTTATTTCTTCGCTAACGCCATAGGTTTCATTGCCAAAAATAAGTGCAATGCTTCCTTTGAAATCAATGTCATAAACACTTACGCTGTCTTCGCCCAGGTGTGTGGTGAGAATTTTATCGTATTTGCTGCGCAAAGTTTCAAAACACTCTTCCACATTGGTAAACTGGTGGGCTGTCACCCACTGCCTTGCACTGCTGCTGCTTTTAAAACCCCACTCCTTGTGAGGTGGAATGCGGGTGTTGATGGTGTACATATCTTGTATGCCCACTGCATCACAGGTGCGCATGACAGCGGATACATTGTGCGGGTCAAACACATTTTCAAGCACAACGGTCAGGTTGCTTTGTCGGCGGTTTAAAACGTTTAAAAGTTTATTTCTTCTTTCGGGAGTCATGAATAAATGGAAGGTGATTTCCGGTTTTTAACAGGGTGAAAAATAATCAATGGATTGCACATGCAAATGAAGATACCTAAAGGAGAAAATCTCATTTTAGATTTTGCAAACTTAATATTTTTCCGGGTTGGCAGTATTGGTAAAAACCATTCTGAAACAGTTTCCACTGTACATTTGGCGCATAAACCCTAAGAAGAATGAAGCGTTCAACAATTTTATGGCTGGTTTGCCTACTCATTTCCATAGATACCCTTGCACAGGTGACACTGCCCATTCCCCGCAACATTCAAAAAGCTTTTGAGAAAAACACAAGAAGCCTGACTGGAGAACCAGGTAAAAAATACTGGCAAAACACTGCTGAATACGACATTAGTGCAGAGTATAATCCCGCAACGCTTTACCTGAAAGGAAATGAAAAAATAAGTTACATTAATAACAGCCCGGATACCTTGAAGGAAATTGTTTTTAAACTCTATCCTAACCTTTTTAAAAAAGGAACAATGGCGATGGTAAAAATTGTGCCGGAAGATGTGAGCGACGGTATGGCGATAGAAAAGGTAGAATGGGGTGCAAAACAGTTAGGTGACTACAAAATAGACGGGACAAACATGATTGTTCCTATTCTGGCATTGGTACCTGGTGATACATTACATCTCAACCTGAGTTTTCATTATACACTCAACAAATCGCCCAGTTTGCGCACGGGCCAGGTTGATGTAAACTCCGCATTTGTTGCCTACTTTTTTCCACGCATTGCGGTGTATGACGACATTGATGGCTGGAATCAAAACCCATACATCGGCACACAGGAATTTTACAACGATTTCTGCCATTTCAAAGCCGCCATTACAGTGCCCAAAGACTTTGTGGTGTGGGCAACGGGCGACCTTAAAAACGCAAAAGATGTTTTGCAAAATAAATTTTATGAACGTCTGCAACTGGCAGAAAAAAGCGATGCTTCGTCTTTCATCATAGACAGTGCAGACATTGCCGAAGGCCAGGTCACAACTGCGAATGCACACAATACCTGGCTGTTTGAAGCAGACAATGTGACCGACTTTGTATTTGCCACCAGCAACCACTATATGTGGCATTCGGCGAGCATTATTGTGGATAGCACCACCCGCCGCAGAACCAGGACTGATGCGGCTTTCAACCCCATTCACAAAGATTATTACGATGTGTTGCATTACAATCGGGAAACAGTGAAGTTCATGAGTTATTCATTTCCAAAATGGCCTTTTCCCTACTCACATATCACCGTGTTTGACGGGCTTGACCAAATGGAGTATCCCATGATGGTGAATGACAATCCGCTAGAGAAATTTGATGCCATTACCACTACTGACCACGAGGTGTTTCACACCATGTTTCCGTTTTACATGGGCATCAACGAAACTAAATATGGATGGATGGACGAGGGCTGGGCCACCATTGGAGAGTGGCTGATTTCGCCTATGATTGACAGCACAATAGCCGATGACTATGGCATGAAAAAATATGATGATGCCGCAGGATTGGAAGAAGATTTGCCCATCACCACACTTTCTACACAGCTAAATGGAACACCTTTTTTCCTTAATTCCTACGTGAAACCGGGACTGGGATATTTGTATGTTAAAGACTACTTAGGCAATGAATTATTTACCAAGGCATTGCACTATTATATCAGCCAGTGGCATGGAAAACATCCAATGCCTTTTGACTTTTTTAATTGCATGAACACTGCTTCCGGCAAAAATCTTAATTGGTTTTGGAAGCAATGGTTTTTTGAAAATGGATACCCAAACCTTGCCATCAGCAATGTGAAGAAGCAGGGGAGAAAATATAGCATTACTATAGAAAATAAGGGTAGTAAACCTGTGCCAATAGACATTACTATTACGCTGCATGACAGCACAATTATGAAACAACACCAAACAATCAGTGTTTGGGAAAAAGGCAGCAAGTACACGATAGTCTCATTTTCAACATTAAAAAAACCGGTTAAAATTGTGTTGGGCAGCCTGTACATGGCAGATGTGGACAAGGCGGATAATGTGTGGATAGAGAAATAAGCACATTGCCCTACGTTTTAGGGAGGGGATAATTGTAAGGAGTCATTCATTATTGAGGGCTTTAGCCTTTTGCTGGTAAACATCCATAGTATTTAGTAAGAAATAAGTTTGATTGAAAAGGGCTAAAGCCTTGATTAAAATGGTTTTATTGTTTTCATCCCTAGCTTAAAAGCCGGGTCAATTCAAAGCCATAATAAGTGGGAGAGGTTTAAAAATATTTTTAGTGACTACATCCGTTTTCAAGCCCTATATTTGCAGCCGAAAAATAAAGGGTCTGGTAGCTCAGTTGGATAGAGCAACAGCCTTCTAAGCTGTGGGTCATTGGTTCGAATCCAATCCGGATCACATTAAACCCGTCTATCATGGCGGGTTTTTCATTTTGTTTTCATTTCATTTCAAATTTAACCCCTACTTATTCATCCTTCAATTTTACAATTGAAAACCGCTGCGTCAGCGCTGGCGGCGATGAGTCATACACAGCACGAATCCAGCTTTTGCCATATTTTGAGTAAAGCATTGAAAAATTTTCATTGCGTTCCTGCAGGCCACCAGCGGGAAAAAATTGCTTCCTCAATTTTTCAATCTGCCTTTGCTGTGCTTCAAACTTTCGTTTTTCGGCCCGAAACATTTTCTTTTCAAGCGCATCTAGTTTTTCAATACCGCGATGTTCCAAAGCACGGGTATGTTGATCCAGGGTGAGGTTAACCTTACCCGCAATATCCTCTATTCTTTTGTACAATTGTCGCAGGTCTTCTTTTTCTTTTTCCAGATTCAATTGCAGAAGGCTTCCTTTATTCACCAGTTCATTGATCAACAACTCTTTTGGTTTAAAAAAATCTTGTATGATGAAGCCCAACTTAGTGGCTAACAATTCGTGCTCTTCATTTACAAAAAGGAAAGAATTTCTCAGAATCAACATGGGATAAAAAACATTGGCAACTTCAAACACTTTTTTTAATTCAAGCCAATAAGCCATTTCCCCTCCACCGCCAATAAAGACAATGTTGGGCAAAATCATTTCCTGGAAAAGTGGTCGTAAGATGACATTGGCACTAAAGCGTTCGGGATAGTTTTCGACTTCCTGAAATATTTCTTCTTTGCTGAATCGAAGTTTCATTGCTTTTACTATCCAGTCCTCTCCTACCTTCTCTATACGTTCACGGTGGTTGCCTTTCAGGTAAAACAAATTGAGTTCCCGGCCATGTGCCTGTGGTTTGTAATGCAGCGAAAGTTGAATAATTGTTTCTGAAGCAGTAGCATGTGAAAATTGCTCTGCAATTTCTTTTTTTACAACAGTTTCAAACTGTTTTTTTAGAGCAGGATTGTCGGGGATAATGATGAGCAAACCGTAGTCTTTAAACAATTCATTGACAAGCCACAAGGTGCATTGCTGCACGGTTTCACCTTCTGTATAACTTTGCCTGAATAATGTAATTAACTTCTTTCCAAACGGCTCTACTTCCAGTTGACCCGCCAACAAATCAATCAATTTCAATAACGATTTGTCAACCAACATTCTGCCAACTGCACCAGTTTGCTCAGTTTCCCAAATGAGTTTTTGACCGTTAATATTCATGTGTCCCAATTCATCCAGATCAGCATCTTCGCTGCCCATATAAAAGATAGGGACAAAGTTGTTCTCAGTTGATTGTTTAGACAATTCATCAGCCAGTTTGATAGCGTGAATGATTTTGTAAATGAAGTACAAAGGCCCTGTAAAAATAACCGGTTGATGTGCTGTGCAAATGGTAAACGTATTGCTTTGCAAAAGTGATTGAAGATATTGCTCCTGCTGTGTTGTAAGAGTTATATCTGTGTATTGCATGCGCAATTGTTTAACAAGTAATGATCTGTTTACGGGGAAATTTTTTCTTGCAGAAATAGCCTGCTGCAAACCAATTTCAGACACAGGATAATTGTAAAAAGGTGTTAGCTTTTTATTTTCCGCGACATAATCGGTGGTCAGGGGAGTAAAAAAGCCTGTGCTTTCATACGTCAAATATTCACAGTCAAATTCCATATTGGTTGATTGGCTGCAAAGCTACTGTTTGCGTTGTTTTGTTTTCATCAGGTTTTACAAAAAAAAAGAGCCATAGTTATATGACTCTTCAGGATATGGAACAGGGATAATTTTAAACGATGAAAATATCCACAATCGCTAAAACTTCTGCCGCTGTTAATGGTTCATCAAATGCTTCGCTGGCAATTGAATCGGTCACTCCAGATGCAATGCCAGTAATGCTGACTCCTGCCTGTGAGGTGTTATTTTCACTAATAGTACCATCGTAACTTGGTTGTACTGCGGCAGTTCCTATGCCAGATTGATTCAACGTAATCCAAGGTTTTACAGTTATACCTGCAGGAACCAAAGAAGTGCCAGGTGATGTTAGATTAAGTGCATACCGCATGCTCCTGATGTGTGCAGCATGACGTGCTTCCACTGAGTGAATGTTGAGAGCTGCAGTCAGATAATCTCCTGCTTTTGTAAGCTCCTGTGCACGTCCTTTATAAGCTCTTACACCAGTGTCTTCAAAAGTTTGAGCAACGGCCAAAAATAATCCGTAATTGGTAAAAGCATCTTTGAAAGGACCATTGCCACTACCATTTCCGCCACTTAAATCAAATGTAGGTTTGGTAACGGCGGAACCGGTTCCAAAACCACTTTCTATAGCTGTTCTTAAAAAAATAACATGCGATGCTTCATCATTGGCTATTTTGGTAAGCGCTGTTTGCGCTGCACCTGGAGGAACGCCTATTTGCGTGAAATTAGTAACTCCCGTTGCATAAAACTCCGCCTCAAGATATTCAAGTGTAAGGGCATAATTCAATACATCTTTTATAACGCTGTTACTTGGCCCCTGACCATAAGCTTTTTGAAACATAGAACCTAAAGCTATAGGAACCGCAGCTAATGCAAGACGACTTCCAATACGGGCAAAACTTTTCATAGCATGACGGCGGGTGTCTAACCTGTCATACACTTCAGGATCGTGCTTTTCTATTTCTCCTAATATTTTATCTAAATTCATGATTGTAAGTTTTAACTTGGTAAATGAGATGCGTTGATTTTTGTTTTGATATAGGTTCCGGCTATAGCAAGTACTTGCGGAGGAGTTCTTGCCATGTCAAGTCCATTTGCATCTGTAGTGTTTGCAAATGAACCAGCACTCACCAAATCGTTTAGGTAAGCGGCATGGCGTGCTTCGACAGAAACTATTTTGCCTGCAAGCAGTAAATAATCACCGTTAGTAATTAACCTGCCTGCACCATTATAGGCTGTAACTCCAAGATTTTCAAAAGACTGAGCAGTAGCGATGATGCTGGCTCTGCTACTAAAGTTAATAGATGAAAAATCTACTTCAAGGTCTATGATCGCATTACTTCCTAATGCCGCCTTGAAAAATTCTCTGTGCGCTAGTTCATGAAGTTTAATTTCGTTAAAGCGAACAGCCTCCGTCACTGATAACCCGTTTGAAGAAGATGCTATTACTTTTGTATAAAATGCTGCTTCAAGTTGTTCAAGGGCGTAAGCATAATTGAGTATGCCAACGTCACCGCTACCAAGATCAACCCCATTGTTGGGTATTATATCATCATTTTTATTGCAGGCACCTGCAATAAATGCAACCCCGGTAGAAGCTCCAATAAAATTTAAAAACTTCCGCCGGGAATAATTTGAACCACTATCCTGTTCTATCATTGCCGGGTTTTCTAAAGCCTTGTTCTGAGTCATAAAATTTGATTTTTTGAGTTAACAATGTTTGTTTCTGATAAATGCTTGATTCCATTTTTGGAACTATCTACGAGTTTATTTTTTTTATGGTTTTTTACTAAGAAATGTTAGCAGAGCTATTTACGGGGCGTTTATAGAAATAAAATTATCATGCCAGCGACAGGCAAAAAATACTTTCACTTCTTTATGAAAAGCGATCTTGTAATTACAAAAATGACAGGAGAAGGAAATGGTTTGCAGCTAATTTCAGGCTTATTCTTAACTAAAAAACGAGCTGAAGAGTGATTTTTTGTTTGCCAATCATGGCTAAACTATAATGATTTAGTCCGCAAATTTTTCTGATTGCGCCTAATAATTCTGCCTGTTTGCAACACGACTGCAACCAGTATGAGTGTAAACCCCAGGTAGAACCATTTACTTAAAAAACGATTTTCTTTAAACACGGCAAAGGCCAATACAATGCCATAGACAGGTTCAAGATTCAGGGTAAGATTTTGAGTGAAAGCCGACAATTTTTTAAGTGCCTGAAGTGATAATCCCATTGCCAGTATGGTGCATATCCAGCTTAATAAAATGAGCCATAAACTATCCTGAACTGTTGGCACCAAATGCCGTGTGGGAAAGGCATACAGATAAAAAGGCATCACAAGTGTGAGAAATAAAAAGCCGCCTGCCAACTCATAAAGCATGACGGTTTTGGGGGCAATAAAGGCGACTTGTTTTTTGTTAAGAATGGAAAAAAGGCAACTGAGCAAAGTGCAGGTGAGGCCGAGTATAATACCAGTCTTGTATTGAGGATCAAAATGAAAAATGAGGGAGATGCCTGCAATGCCTATAGAACCTAAAAAGACTTCGGCAGGGTTAATTTTTTTGCCGCTCATGACAGGTTCCAGCACGGCGGTAAACAAGCCTGCGGATGATAAGCAGGTAAGTGCGATGGACACGTTGGAATATTTGATGCTGCCGTAAAAAAAACACCAGTGCAATGCTACAATAATACCGATTAAAAACAATTGATTGCGCTGTGTCGGTGCAGGCTTTTCCAACTCCCCTCTTTGCCTCATGATGACCCAAAGTGTGATGATGGTGATGAGCAACCTGTACCAGACCAACAAGCCTTCGTTAAGAGTAATCAGTCTGCCCAAAACCCCAGTGAAACCCCAGAGAAAAACCGCAATATGGAGCCTGATGAGAGCTTGTTTCATGTGCGGGTGAAGGTAAAGGAAATGGAGAAAGATTCATGATCAGACAACAGCTTTTGCGGCTGATCACTTTATAATCCTTTACTTCATATAAATTTATTAAAAAAAATTGTCCGTAGAAAATAAATTGCAAAACAATTCGTTAGAGATGGAAATGATAAAACAATTTTTTTATGAAAATCGAAATTTTGTACAACGGCCCCTACCTTAAATATGGCATTCATTTCCAGGAAAAAAACAAGTCAACAGAACTCTATGTTGAGCAGGATTTCAGGCATACTTTTCATTCTTTCAAACGAGCCTCACAACGTGGCATTATGGGCGATAAAATAGCAGTAGCACTTGAATATGGGGAACATTTTTACAAGCAGGGCTACACCTATCATGTGCTGGGCGAACACAACATTCCCGATGAATTGCAAAAAGACAGGAAGAAATTACAAAACACAGTGGTGGTAACAGCCATAGATAGCAATTTGGTGATTACATGCTACCGTTCTAAGAATCCTTTTAAGCATATCAGGCATAAGCCTAAGACGTTGGTTTGTTATGATTTTGAATAATATACAGTAATTTAAAAATCTTTATTTTTCCCTTTTGCAATAACATCTTACCTTTATAACTTTAATAGTTGCGCTCAGCAATTCCTTTTAAAATACTTGCTGTAATTTTGAGCAGGCTAAAAAAAAGTGACCTGCAACAAGTAAAGCAACTTACATTTAAAGAAGCTGTCGCTTATGCTCAAAGCATTATCAGGAATAAGACACTGAAAGCCGCTTACGCTGTCAAATTAGAAAAGGGGCAAACCATTTATCATGCGGCAATTAAAGAGTTTATGAACAGGGGAAATAAATTGAGAGAATGATTATTTGATTGATGCTGTAATAGTGATTTAAGGCAAATCTTTATAAAAAAAGAGTTTGAAATCGTTATATTAGAAAAAAAATGGGTCGGCTTAGGCAAAATCCGATTAAAGAAGTTTAAGTACTAAATTTATTATTAAATACACGAATATCCCCTGTTTTATACTATTAACCTGAACTGGATAGGTATAGACGGTATAGCGGTTCTGGTTTGACCAATCAGGTCCTCTACCCGAACACCTTTTAAGACTTGAGTTATATCATTAACTGCCCTAAGGCTTTCTTTATAATACCAATGTTCAATCAATTTATTCTCAATTCCAGATTCATCACTTATGCGGCTACAATCTACACTATATACATGTGCAGGGACTTTATTATAGTCTCTAAAACCATATTTACCTAAACGATTAAAAGCATTCTTAGTTGTTTCAGAAATGAAAAGCGCAATGTCTTTGGTATTATAATAAACAGTTGCACGTTGTCCTATTTCCGTTAATTTATTAAATGAATGGGGATCCTCAAACACCTGCCAATCTACATCGGATGCCGCCAAAATAATTTCTTTGAAAATAGCCGTAATATGGCCATCACGTTCACTCAATAATTTTGTCATCATACTTTCTACTACCCTATTTCCCATGCTATGTGCCAGCAGATGAATATTATTATTGCAGGGAGCATTGATAGGCTGATTAGTATTAGGCCCAAAAATGGCTCTAAAGAAATCAATCAACATGAGATAACATCTTCCAAGTGTTTGTCCAGACAGTTCTGCATCTTTAGCATCATCCCGGTAGCGTAATAATTTATTCATTGCAGGCCAGGTGAAAGATACAATGTGTTTTATTGGGCTCTTATCATTTATGTATTTTTCTTCAAGATCACAAATACTTTGCAATGCTCCATCTAAATCGGTATGAAATCCATGGACAAAAAACAATAAATCGCCTGATACACTCATCATGTTTTGATACAACTCCGCAAAAAACCGTTGCGACCCTTGAAGACTTTTCGGATCTTCATTTACAATACCTGGCGTATAAGGCTGTGTTTCGGCATCGGTTATTACATCTCTTAAATCAGGGGCATTTGGGTCTGCAAAAAGTATGACAGATTTGCGACTATCTTTTGTTTTCAAATAGAGAGTGGAATCAAAAGTCCCAAAACGTAGATTTTCGGATGGCGTTTCGCCGCCATCTGATTTTATAAATTCTCCTTTCTTGTCTTTAAAGATTTGTCTATTAGTCACCAGGTAATGCGTCATGGTTTAATTTTATTTTTTGTAAGTAGCCACGGTTATATAGGCCGCTTTGGTAAATGGATTTCGACCTGCGGCACCTATGTAGTTGAGGGTTACAAGGTAGCGGTAGTGGTCTCCATAATTAAGAGTATAGGTATCGCCAACACTTATTCGAATAGGCTTTTCGTTAGTATTATTTATCGGAATTTCTTTATTGTCTTCTATATCTGTAAAAATTACCTCAATTTCCTGATCTCTTGAACTTAAATAGTCAACTTCAATTTTGAGCGAATTATTGAAAGGAATAAAATGTCCTTCCTTGCAATATTGAGTTTCAGGTGATTTTAGTAAAACAAAATCGTTTTGCACAACCTTAGGGATATCTGAACTCTTATTCGCTAATTCTATTTGGGTTGTTATAGATTGAGTAAAATTTTCAGTTGCTTTTGCAACATTTTCTTGCACAGGAGCATTAGTAGTAATTGATGTTAGTTGAGTATTAAGTTGATTTTGCTTTGCGATTAAACCGACACTATCTTTTTTCGAAGCATTTTTCAAGTTTTGCTTTACAGTCGCCTTTTCAGATTCTACAGCCTCTATTTTTTTTGTTGTATTTGTTGGCAATTCAAATTTATTTTCATTTGGATCAAAAGACTGATTTAAATTGCATAATTCCTTGACTTTTTTAAGTTGGAGCTTAATTTCAAAAATATCAACTTCGTTGTATTCTTCATATAAGTTGCATGCAGCTTTTCCTTTTTCTTCTAAGCCTTTTATTGTATCGAATATTTTTTTATCCTCTTTAAATTGATTAACCTGTTGCTGCCGCCTGGCTTCTGATAACTGTAGTTTAGTAATAAAATAAGTGCCCATTAAAGGAATTATGGATAGAAGCACCACCCGGACTGTTTCTCCCAAAAATTTCTTATAATCATAATTAATTTTTTTCTGCTCTAAATTAAATTTGTTTACATCTAATTTTAAACGTTCTTCATAGGTATCTAAATCTTTCTGTGCTTTTTGACTTTCCAAATCAAGCTTATTTGATTCAAAATCATTTTTTTTGCTTTCATCTCGTAATTTTTTATCCTGTAATTCCTCTAATTCTTTTGATTCCATATTTTGTACTTTATCACTTTAGTTTCCTGCATATCACGTCAGTCTTTTATGAAATCCTGAAAGGCTGCTACGGTGTGCAGGGAGGTTTTGTAGTGTTATCAGAGGGCGTGGGTATGTTAGACATGCTTCTTTTCAGGTAAATGAAAACGCAAGTCAAACTTCCAGAAAAAATTGCTTTGAGAACCCTTTTTCTCCAACTTCGTATTTCTTGACCAACTATTTCCCAAATTCACAACAGCCCAAACCCCGTTAAACAGGTTAAATTCCATGCCGGAATTGATTGACCTGTCGTGAATATGATTTTGGAAACCAATGTTGTAGCTCCCTTCTATAAAGGCTTTTAGTTCATTGGAGCCTGCATATACACGAGTGGTAAATGTGAGGTTATTGTTATTGTATTTTATTTTTTCTTGCGTATCCGCATCTGTACTATCCTGTTTTTCGTTAGAGTAATTTAGTCCCACCAAAGCCTGCCCCGATTTCCCTAAAGGAAAAGCCACGGTATTCCACATGCGGAATTTTGTAAAATGAACATTGCTAAACAACGAATCAGGAGAGCTATATCTCATAGCAATAGCTGTTTCAAATTTGAGTTTGTTCCATAATTCATCTTTGTATCGGTTGCGTATTTCCTGAATGCTTAAACCGGTGGATAAATGATTTGTATCATTTATCATTAAACTGCTTTTATAATCCATGAATAAAGTATCAACATACTTTTCCATTCCAGAACTTTGAGCAATATTTTCTCTTGAAATAATAGTGTCCTTATATTGTTCTTTATTTCTATGGAGGCTGTCAATAAAATGTATTCTAGTATCAAGATTGCCTCTAAGGGCTTTATAAGCATCTACAATAAACTTTTTATTGTGAAGAAGGGCTGTTTTATCAATCCAAGTAATTCTTAAACCTGCACCTAAATTTCTTACACTATCACCATCGTTTAATTTTGCACCTACCGATAGTTTCATGTCATATAAAATCCTTTTCGCATTTTTTTTATAATCTTCGATACTTATTTTTCTCATTCCAATGAGTTGAATGGGAGAAAATTCTACTGAAAAATCTTTAGGAATGAATACAGAATTACTGGAAAAAAAATTAGAATAAACCAATGAAAACAATTCCTGTGTATTTGATGGTCTCATTATTTTATCATCATTTTTATCTAAAATGTTGAATGCAGGATGCTCTGGTATCGAAAAGTCTAAACCATAGTTTTTTGCCAATACTGAATCATCTCTCGTTTGGGCCCGCAAAGTTGTAGCCGCAAAAAATGATAGTGCTAATAATATAACTTTCATAAAAAAAATTAAATAATTTATTACTTAAATTTAATCATCCCTATTTTACCAACGGATTCACCGTTTCCTTCTACAGAACCGCTATCTTTTAATGTGTCTGTTTTTACACCATCCTGAAAAATATCTATAATTACATCAAAATCGGAATCGGAATCTATTGCTGCTATTTCGCTGGTAACAAGGATGTAGCGTCCTTTATTATTTTGTACGGGAGTGGGTAAAAAATAAGAATCATCCTGGCTGTTTTGATTATCGCCTTTGCTATGCTCAATAGGCGGATTTGCATCATCAACTTTTAGATCATAATCATAAACAGCTAAAATCGGCTTAGGGGATGCGACATAAGAAATCGCAATTTTTACTGTTTGCTGTGCTGTTAAGATAACTTCTTTACTTGCCATATACATTTTTTTTTTCGCCTACTCTATGATCCCGTTTTCGGCTAACCGGGTTTTATATAGATTACTCTCTATCACCACCGCCTTCGTGGTCGCCGCCATCGCTGCTATCATGTTCACCCACTTCGTTGTCATTGCCGCCTTCGCTTCCTGTATTATGGTCGCTGTCATCGGCGGGGTTTGTGTCACCTCCCGTATCATTCCCTTGGTTAGAACTATTGTCGGCACCCTGATCATTTGATATATCATCACCGCCGCCGGGATGGCTTTCGTCTATTCCCTGGTTTGTTGTTTCATTTTTTGAACCGGTATCTGAATCGTTACTTTCAAAATCATTATCAAACTCATTGCTGTTACCACTTGGATTTTGCTCGTTGGTCCCTTGGTTAGTATCTTCAACAGGTTCATCGGTATCTTCTTCATCTCTTTCATCATCGCCGCTTTCGGCGGGCAGGGGAGATATATTTTCAACATCGGGTGCGGGGCCATAATCACCTGCTCTAAAACTTAATTCTACCTGCCATGCATCTGCATCGCTCGCTGCATCCTGCACATCGCTTATTGCTTCATCCGCCGCATCTATACCTGATTGAATGCCGCCATTTGAATACATTTCTTTTGCATGTTGCAACCTGTCTATAATTGCTGGTTTTTTGTAGTCATCTTCATTAACTGGCATAAAGTATTTATTTTTTTTACCTACTCTTTTTCCCGTTTTCGGCTTTCCGGTTGCTTACTCTTTTATTAGGATTTTTAGCCTAGCTCCTTTGTATATTTAATAATGAATCACGATTTATTAGCAGTAGCAGCCGTACTTATTTTATTAGTGATATAAGGCGTTACACCAATTCCTAAAGCAATAAGAGGAGTTGTTAAGGAACTGAAATCAGGAGGGCAACCGGTTTTTATATATTGATAAATGAAGAAAGAGGTCATACAGACTACTATTATTATTGTTATCAGGCTTGTTATCAGGGCTATATAACGGCTAATACTGGGGCGGGGGGATGAACTGCCAGTTACTGTTACTTCAATTGTAGGTGGTAAAAGAACTGAAAGATTTGGCGTGGAATTGTTGTTAAATAGTGAATTGTTATAAGCAGGATTTTGTATTGTTTGCTTTGGCAATTCATTCTCTGTTAATGCATCTTTTAAAACAAATCCTTTGCTAATGTAAAGCACAACACCTAAAACAGTAAGAAATAAACCAAAAGGAATAAATACCAAAAGCCATTCTTTAAAACTATTAAACTGGCGTGGGTGTGGAATGCACCCACAATTTTTAGTGGAATCCGTTGACGATCTGCTTGACGTGGCTTCTTGTTTAGCTTTTTCAGCATTTGCAGATTCTTTCTTTGCTTTATCGCTCGAATCAGCTTTGGTTTTTTTAACGATAGCACTCATTGAATCTGCAATTCTTTTTAAAGAATCTGCTTTTTTATCAGCCCAGCTAAATGAAGGTAATAAAATAATTAATAATACAAATAGTAAGATCTTTCTCATAAAATTATTTTAAGCAATTAAATAGTTATTCTTTTTTTTCTTTTTTAGTGTCTGCGGTTGCGGGTTTAGGACCGGTGTTTCTTATGTTGGAAATTTTGTTTAACAGGTCAAACCAAAAAGGTGCCCCTAACATTATGGCAAGAATAGTAGCCAACCAGCCAGGCAAGTGAGGAGTCCAGTTTTTAAGGCTAAAGAGATCTGCACTATTTGTCCAGCCAAGGGGAAGTCCTTTTGGTATGGAGGATTTAAAACTGTCTATATTCTGCTCCAATTGCTTTGAATCAGTATCAAAGTTAGCTTTAGTAGAATCGGCTTTCTTTAATTGATCGCCATATTGTTTGTAAGAAGCCATGGCTTTATCGGCAAATGCCGCAGCTTCGGCTTTATTTTCATAAAGGTATTTGCTGATGAGAAGGGTGTCTGCGTTTAGTGTAATAGTGATAAAGAATGCAGCGATGATAGTGAGGGGCAGTACCTTTTTACGCTTCAGGCTGCCGGTAAGTCTTTCAGTACTCGTTTCAAACCAGTTCTCTAATTTTTTTCTGAAATGTTGAAGTCCATTTTGTATAACCGTTCCCTTTTCGTCAGTCTTTCCTGCTGCATCTTTGGCCTCATTAGCCAACATAAGTATTACCCTCTTTAATTCTCCTGAAATAACCTCTGAATCTTTTATTGCAGCAATGTAGGCTTCTAAATTATCCGGCGGCGGCTGCACGGGTGTACCTACTTTTATACTGCCTGCATTTTTAAGTGTTATTTTATCTAATAACGCAGACACAAAATTTTCAGCATTCATGTACGACGTAGATAAACCGGGTTTAGACAAGCCATTTAGCATACAATGATCCATTATGGCCTGTCCAAGCTTTAATGGTTTATTTTTTTCATCAAGCATAGGTATGCCATGAGAATCCAAAGCCTGCGTATCAAAAATCGTCATTAACCATTTTGTAAGCATTTTTGCGCGGGTTCCTCTTACAGACATACACAGTTCTACCGCCGAACTACAAATTATACTAAGCAAGAAAAAAATAAATACCAGACCCACAACCAAATCAAGGATTGGAAAACTGCTCATTTCAGTCAGTTTTAACTGCGCCTACTCTTAAATCCCGTTTTCGGCTACCCGGGTTTATTTCTAAAATTTCAAAGTCAATTATAAGCCCCAAACCCCCTCACAATCAACATTAATATCTCAGTTCACCTCTCAAGTTCACGTCCTTAAATCCCCTTATAGGTGTGGGGAGAGAAGTATCCTGATCACTAATATTGATAAATGATTTTCAAAACTACCCCCTTACCCTCCACCAAACAATAGCCATTTATAGCTATTGTTTTCTATTTTTAATCTCCTATATTTATCCTTCATTTTTATCGTTTCTATTTACACCAAATCTAAGACGTCAACAAGGGTGAAAACACCTTTTTTGTTAGGGTGTTTTCACCCTATTTAGCGAAAATCATATTTTTTTAAAATCTTTTTTTTAAGTGGGAGTATATTATAAAGTTTATGGTGTAATTTGGTTTCTTAATTCATTATTCCACCAACCAAACCAACACTATGACCAACACTTCACTGGCAAATCATGTACATGATTCTCACTTAACCAAACAGGAAAAACTTGTGGTAGGATTATTAGCGCAGGGCTATAGCAGCAAGCAAATAGCCTGGCATTTGAAGAGTAGTAAAAACACAATTGACAATCACCGGAAGAACATGCTGAAGAAGACAAACACCAAGAATGTGACTGAATTGGTGGCCAATGCCATCAGGCAAAATATGATTTGAATTTCAGACCCGAAACAATGAATAATTGACGTTACGTAAAACTATACACAAATTATCTTTGTGTGATAGGAATATCGGATTCAACACAGGGCAGGCATTTTGTGCCTAAAGGCAGATTTAACCCTTGACTAGCATTCTTCATTCTAAACAAGGTCTTCTTTATCCCACCTTCTTCGCACCTCATTCGTATCTCCTTCGCTTCTCCTTCACTTCTGCTTCGCCTTTTTATTTCAATTTTTTTAGAGCAAAATAACCTGTCCGATTATTTTTTTCCGGCCAGCCGGAGCGAACAAAAAGAGAAGGAAACAAGAATAAAACCTGAGTTGAAAACATCATTGGTATTCAGTTAACGCCAGACTGAATCATTCTATAGTAAAACGAACACCGATTGGGTAAAATATTTACCACAAATAATTCTGTAAATCAACCGGGTTATACTTTCATATTAAATACTGGAATTATTTTATTATTTACCTTTCATTATATTAAATGGAATAAAATTTGCAGTTTAAAAAAGTAGAAGATAAGCAAATCAATTCTACTCATTCCAAATAACGAATAAATGAAACCAACTTTTATTCTTACATTTTTTCTGCTCTTTTCCTGCACTATTTTTTCGCAAGTTTATAAAGACAACAGTTTAATCACTATTAAGGGAAAGTCTTATAAAGTGGAGGTGAAATTATTGAAAGACAATCCTGATACAATTTCTGAAAAAAGATTGGAAGTCAACTTTTACCCTGTTTTGAAAGGCGATTCGTCTCATGGAAAAATCCACTATAACGGCAATATTGGTGTCATTAAAAAAGTGTTTGTTTTTAACCAGAAATATAAAAACAAAAAAAACGTGAACCTGCTGGCAGCCCTCAGTTCCGAAGGAGAAGGGTTGCTGGTCAACTATAACAAATGCCTGGTAAAAGTGCGTAACGGAGTGGTGAGCCTGGGTTTGTACAGCGCCAATGGATCTGACAAAGTGCAGCTTATGCTCCCTGAATCCTTTTCTTACCTGGCCACAGAAGATGAAAAAAATGCTCAACCGGTTAACAAAAATGTGACACCTGCCAAACAACATGAACCAATTGATACGGCGGCAATTGATACTTCTATCAGGCATGAATCAGCGCAAGATTCAAGCATTAACCGGGAAACCTATACAATCTGTCTTGTTGGGGATATTGACAGTCCGAAATTTCCTCAAAACCCACGCCTGCTAAGTTTTTTAAAAAATAATAACGATTTCATTTTCAGGCTTTCCATGGATTTGTATTTAGACATTTTAAGGTTTAATGCGGCAAGTGTGGACTATGATCGTGAAAAAATTGTCAACTTTTTGTCCATTCACGATCTCATGTATATGCGCTATGGATTTAATGAAATAAGCCTGAATAAAAAAGTGGTTGCCTGCGAAAAACTGCTGCGACGGGTTAATGCAGTTTATACCAAAGGGGATGTTTTTTACAAAGACTATACAATGGAATTAAACAGGCAGGATGTGGAAACCAATCCGCTGGTGCTGGCGCAGAATGAACCTAAAAAAGGGGATTATTATTTCAATGGCCAGCGGGTTAAGGGTCACGCGGACAGGTTTTATACAGACAATGGTCTCAACGTTTTTCTGACCAATTGGACCTATCTCAGCAGTCCCGCTATGCGATCAACTGAAGAAACCTATCTCTCATGCCTTTCCAACAAGAGCCAGCCCCTTACCCTGCGCATCTATTTCATGGTTCAGCCCTATGGAGTTTATTCTAAAAAAGGCATTTTTAAAGGAGTAACAGCTTATGGGTTGAAAGGGATTTTGTTTGCAGACTGCCCTTCTAATTATGTGTGCTGCATTGACAACCAGGATGCAATAAAAAAAGTGCAGGCAGCCATTGATACATTGGCAAGACAAACCGATTCATTGGCTGTTTATAAAGAAGCTTTTACTTATTTGCAAAACAGGATCAGGCACAGTGGCATCAACCAATCAGTGAACCCAAAGACCATTTATGGCGATGGCTACTACCCTCTTGGAAACTGGCAGCAAAACTACCAGGATTGCCAGACAGGTTATTCATTTTGGTCTGGCAGTGTCACACGCCTTCCTAATAAGCAGGCACTTGTTTCATTTAAAATGCTGACGAATTATCAATGCCCGCTACAGGCGGGTTATGATCTCACATTCACCAACCGGCACACCGATGTCAGCTTTTTGGTGCATGTGGCCAGTGCCAGCCTTACGACAAATGAAACTTCCGGCGATTATTACATTGTGACTGCAAAGGTGGCTGATGACATGCTTCGCAAAATGCTGGATGCCAAAGTCAATAGTGTGACCTGCCAGTGTTTGGGTTCTGCGTCGCCGTCGCCTCAAACTTTGTTAAGGAGCAATGTGATTAGCCACGCAATAGAAAGGTTGAGCGCCCCGATTGAAGTGAACGAAAGTGGCGACTGCGAAATGCTGAGTTCATTGCTCAAAACAGGACTTTAAACAGTTTGAGCAGGAATTTTAATACAAAAAAAAGTTAAATGTATTGCTAAATTCAAGCAGCCCTTAGCCTTATGATGAAGGTTGTTCCTGCATCCGGAGAACTGATGACAGAAATTTTTCCATGATGGAGATCAATGATTCTTTTGCATATCGCCAGTCCTATGCCGGAGCCTTCATATTCTTTTTTGGAATTGAGCCTGTGAAATACTTCAAATATTTTTTCAGTTTCACTTTCTTCCATTCCTATACCATTATCAGAAAAATGGATAACTATATCGTTTCCCTCCCGCTGACCCCGGATTTGAATGAGGGGCTGGGTTTTACAAAATTTAAGGCTGTTGTTCAACAGGTTGGTAAACAGTTGAGAAAGATATGCCTCATTGCCCATGACAGGAGGAATAGAGGAATGTTCCACGACTGCATTGGTTTCATGGATTTTAATTTCCATCGCATCTTTCGCATTTTTTATGACATTCTCCATACTGGTTTCTTCCAATCTTATGTCTCCTTCTGATGAAAGACTTAACACGTCCTCTATTAGTTGTTGCATTTTTTTTGTGCCATTCGTTATTTTTTCTGAATAGTTGTGGCTTATATAATCATATTTTTCTTTATTAGCAGAATTTAGCATAGAAGTAAACGTAGATATTTTTCGCAGAGGTTCCTGCAAATCATGAGAAGCAATGTAGGCAAATGCTTTAAGACCGTTATTTACCTCGGCAAGTTTTTGTTCTGCTTCTTGTCTTCTCAAAATTTCATTTTCAAATTCAATTATTGTTTTTTGTTTAAAAACAAGAGGCAAAATTTTAATAAGGTAAAATACTGTTGCCATACTTGCTATGGCTGTCAGAAATCTGATGAATGCATTGAACCTGTAAGCAGGTTGCCAAAACATTAATGCATCTAAAAAATGTGTAGTGCCGCATAAAAGAATAAAAGCAGCAAAAAGAAAATAACCCCTTTGAAATTTTAAAGTTTCTTTTCGTTTATTAAAATAATTAATTATAATAATGGGTATCATAAAATAAGCCAACCATATACTAAAGTCGCTCAGTATATACAACCAACCGTGAAAGGATGACCACTGACCACAATGCCAGCGGGCAGGCCACAAGTCAGTCTTAAATAATCCTTTAAAAAAATCAATTACTTCCTGCATAAATCAACAATTTTGAAAAGTTTCAATTTTAGTTAAATACACATTCTCATTGGAATCTTTTCTGGGTCAAAATCTTTAAAACACTTATTCTCATGTTTACATCATATAAACAGGTTGAGTTATCAAAAATACTAAACAGCACAATGGTAGGCAAGACTTTTTAATTGCCATTGGTTCACAATTTTTTTTAAATTATTTTTTACTTGGACTATAAAAATCATACCCGATCATCATCTATTGATGAATAGGTTTCCGCCCAACTTCGTTTAGTGCAAGGTGAGGTCCTCAATCCTTTTATACTGTAAAACATCACAGACTATCTCTACTTTTGCGCCATGAAGTTGTTTAAAAGCATTTTTGGAGCAGTATGGGCTTTGTGGGGCTTGCTTGTTTTTACCACCACACTCTTCATTGTCATCATTCCAATTTGCCTGACATATTTCATCAAAGAACCTGCTGGCACAGCCGCATTTCGCACCATTTCTAAGTTGTGGATGAATGTGTTTCTGCCACTGATTGGTTGTCCGCTCACCACAAAAGGCAGGGAGCATTTTGCCAAAGGACAAACTTATGTGGTGGTTTGCAATCACAACTCACTGATGGATGTGCCGGTGACCACACCATTTGTACCCGGAGCCAATAAAACAATCGCCAAAAAATCATTTACCAAAGTGCCTGTGTTTGGCTGGGTTTACAAGCGGGGTACCGTGCTGGTAGATCGCAATAGCGATGAGAGCCGCAAAAAGAGTTTTGACGAAATGAAAAAAACTTTGCAACATGGCCTGCACATGGTCATTTATCCCGAAGGAACCCGCAACCGTTCAGAACTACCCCTTAAAGCATTTCATGATGGTGCTTTTAAACTGGCTGTTTCGTTGCAAAAAGAAATTATTCCGGCGGTGGTTTTCAATACACGCAAAGTGTTGCCGCCGCAAAGGCCATTTTACCTGTGGCCTCACAAACTTCAGATGCACTTTCTACCACCAGTTAGTTCTGTTGGCATCAGCAGCAAAGAATTAAGAGAAAAAGTGTTTAAGATCATGTGGGATTATATTGAAAATGAGAAGGCGGTTAAAAACTAACCGCTGATTTTAACAGTCATACACAGACAAATAAACGGCTAATGCAAGAGCGAAAGACATTATTCCCGTTATCTTCGCCGCCGAAATCAAACAAAGTTTTTTCAGGAAATGATCAGCAGAAGAAATATCAGGGTAAAAGTGATGCAAACACTTTACACGCTCAACACAGCAAAAGGAACCCAGACCAATGCAGACCCCATCAGACAGCTCAAAAAACAGATTGACTCATCCATCCAGCTTTTTATTTACCTGCTTTATGTGCTGGCCGAAGTAGGTCGCTATGCCGAAACGGATTCTGTAAAAAGAGCCGCAAAAAACCTGCCTTCCCAGCAGGATTTGAATGTGAATACCAAACTTTCCGGCAATGAATTTCTTTGGAAAATATTGGAAAGTTCTTCGTACAAAAAGGCGGTGGAAGACATGAAACCCGAACTGGTGGAAGGCACAGAAAACCAGGTCAAAAAAATTTACAATCACCTGATTCAAACTGACGAATACAAAACATATCTGGGCGAACAAAGCCGTGAAAAAAAATCGGAGAAAGACATCATCACCCATGTTTTCAATGATTTCATGTTGCCTTCAGAAGACTTTACCAGTCATGTGGAAGAATTCTTTACCAACTGGGACGATGATGCAGAAATGATGCAACAATTAATGATGAATTATCTGCAAAAACCTGTCAACTACAACCTGCAGCAGATGATGACAGATGACAAATGGAACTTCGCCAGAACCTTGCTCACAACCGTTTCTGAAAAGAAAGAACTGACCCAGGAACTGATAAGACCCAAACTGAAGAACTGGGATGCAGACCGCATAGCCATGTTAGATATGATACTGATGGAAATGGGTGTGTGCGAATTTCTTTTTTTTGAAACCATTCCTACCAAAGTTACCATCAACGAATACATTGACCTGGCCAAAACATACAGCACACCACAAAGCGGGCAATTTGTCAACGGCATTCTGGACAATATTCACAAAGACCTTGACTCGCAAAATAAAATTCATAAAATTAATTTCAGGCAAAAAGCATAACATGTTTTTCAAAAAAATAGAAATGAAATTTTTTGTTGTTACGCTCACCATTTTGGTTGCAATGGCTGCCTGCCAAAGCAATACAGCAAATATGAATGGTGCAAAAAAGGAAAAAGACACGGTCAACTTTACCACTATTAAGTGGATTGACTCCTTAAAAAATATTGACACTGTGCTGCCTGGAAAAACTTCTGAAATTAAATTCCGGTTTTTAAATGACGGCGACAAGCCACTATATGTTTTAGATGCTAAACCCGGCTGCGGATGCACCATTGCAGATTATCCTAAAAATGCTATTTTGCCTGGCAAACAAGGTGTAATAACTGCGGAATACAATGTACACAAAGATGGGCAGGGCGATTTTAGAAAAAACATTAAAGTCACAACAAACACCAAAGGAAAAACAGACACTTACATCTTTTTTTACGGCACCATCAAAGGTGATTCGGTTAGCACAAATGTGCATCAGTCCAAATAATTTTTTCAATTTAGTTATTCATCACTAATCAATAAATCATGCTTCACACAATTTTTTTAATGGCTTCCCCCGACGGAAAAGGAAGCAACAACACCATCTTATTTTTCTATGGAGCCATCATGATTGTTTTTTGGCTCTTCTTCATCAGGCCGCAATCTAAAAAAGCAAAATCGCAAAAAACATTTATCAATGACATTAAAAAAGGCGATAAAATAGTCACCATTGCCGGCATTCATGGCACTGTCTATAAAGTGAATGATGACAACACTACCATACAAATGGAAATCAATCCAGGCAGCTATCTGAAGATAGAAAAATCAGCCATCAGCCTGGAGTGGAGCAATGCGCTGAACAAAGCCGCGGCCTTGCCTGCTTCAGAAAAACCATAAATTGTTACATTACTGTAAGCCTTCTTTTGAAATTTTCCTGAATGCTTAAAATTGGCCTCACAGGTGGCATTGGCAGCGGCAAAACCGCTGTGGCAGGCATTTTCAGGGTGCTGGGCATTCCTGTGTTCAATGCAGACAAAGAAGCCAGGATGCTCATGGAAAATGATGACGAACTGGTTGCTGACATACGACAGCTATTTGGTGAAGAAAGTTATATTAACAATCGGCTCAACAGAACTTACATCGCCAACATTGTTTTTGCAGATGCTTTTAACCTGGAACAACTCAATGCAATTGTTCACCCGGCCACCATTGCCACTGCTGAGCGTTGGATGCAAAATCAGTCGGCTCCTTATGCCATTAAGGAAGCGGCCATATTGTTTGAGTCAGGCTCTGCTGCCCATCTTGACTTTGTAATTGGTGTTCATTCTCCGCTCCCACTCCGCCTGCAACGGGTCATGCAGCGGGACAACGTAACCCCTGAGGAAGTGATGGCGAGAATTGACCGGCAAATGGATGAATCCATCAAAATGAAACTCTGCGATTTTGTGATTGAAAATGATGATCAGCATCTGCTCATTCCGCAAGTGTTGAAACTTCACGAAGAGTTTATAAAGATGTAAGTTTTCAGATTTCGGCTTTTACTAAAAATTCACCAATCAACTCCCTAAACATTAAACCCTAAACATTAAACCCTACCTCAATTCACTGATTTTTATTTGGTGGTAAGTGATTGGTAAAAGGATATGTCATACTTTTAACTGAATATGCGATACTTCAAAGTTTACCGAAAGCAAATTATTCTCCTCGTCATCATTTTTGCACTGGTGTACATCAGTTCAGTTGTCAAAGGCAACATTGCAAAGACAACTTCTGTTATAGCAGGCATATTGATGATTTATGCAGCCATTACTTTTGTGCTGTGGATCATTAAAACGCCTGTCAAAAAAGACAATGACCAGATTGTATAGATCATTTGCCCACATCCCCCTTTATGAAAATTGCAACCTGGAATGTTGAAAGACCTATTAAAAATGGAAGGAAAACAAAAGATATCATTCATCTTTTGATAAAGCTTGATGCAGACATTTTAGTTTTAACAGAGACTAACGATTTTATTTATTTAGAATCAGGCTATCATGTTCATCATACTACCATTTTGCACGATGAAATGTACAAAATTGGAGAAAGAAGAGTGAGCATTTTCTCAAAGTATCCACTTGCAGACAAAATAAAAGGATTTGAAACCTTCAATAAAGACACTTCTATATGTGTCAATCTTAAAACTTCATTGGGAGAATTGGCGGTTTATGGGACAATTTTAGGCGCTTTAGGGAACAAGGGAAATCAATTTAAAGATGACCTTGAAAAGCAACTTTCAGACTTTAAAAACATTAACGGGGAGACAACCAATTTTTGTATAATCGGCGATCTGAACATTTCATTTTCGGACAATTATTATTTCACCGAAGAGGGACGAAAAAAACTAAACTACTCATTTGAAAAATACCAAATGAAGAATTATACAGCAGATTTAAAGAATAATATTGACCATATTATTTTGACTGAAAAGTTTGTTGGAAAACGAAAAGTTGTGGTAAGCGATTGGAACGAGACCGAGAATAAAGAAACAAGACTTAGCGACCACAAAGGAGTTATGATTGAAATATTTGAATGACTAGACTAAATGCCCACATATAAGATAATTTTTACGCTCATCATTTCTATTCACCAAGTGCTTTAAAAAAATTATCTTCCGATAATGAAGACAATGGAGTCGCTTTCATTTCAGCAAGCCTTTTCAACGATTCCTCTTGTTGCCATGCCGGAACGGCATCTTCAATTATTTCTATGGCATCCACTTGTCTTAAATCTTCAATTATGCAGGAAGCGTATTCTTTTTTTATTCATATGGTGTAGGTCATGTTGGCCATAGTTCAAATTTACCAATCTTTTTAAAATCTGCTTTGAAATTTAGAACAAATATCTTTGGGTCATATTAAAACGCAGGCAGATTATGAATGGCAAATCGCAGACTGACCATTCACCCAAACACCCGCATTTTCACAAGTACCTGCTGAATATTCACCCCATCAACTCCCTTTCTGCAATGTCATAAAAATCTTTCACCACCAACTCCAACTTCTCAAATGCAATAAAAACAGCTTGGTTTCTCAATGCAATTTTCTGCTGGAAGAAACCGGGTTTTTTAACTCAGCAACTCTTGGCACTGCTCGGCGATGGCTCTTGAAATGGAACTATTTAAAGCGAATAAATCTGAATGACAGCGGTTCGGTGTGTTGAACTCCACAGACTTGTCTTTGACAAAAAATGAGTGTGTAGTGCCAAATACTTTTCCTAATTGATTGTCAACCGAAACAAGAATTTTTTCGTCATTTTCTTTGGTCAAATCAGCATTGTAGGTGGAACCTTTGTAGTCAAAATGAATGTACATAAAGTTGGGTTTTAAAAAATAATCAACACATTTTTAAGGCAAGTAAAATCGTTGATTTGTGCGAATAATGGAATTGCTCTGAGACATTGTAAAATTAGAAGAATTTTGAACTCCGCAACGTTAATAAATCATTTTTTTGATAAAATTTTCACTTCGTACAAAATACCCCTCAAATGCAGCAACGGCACAGTAAATCTACTTCGTAACATTGCTAAAAAACGCTGGTTTTCAATCACTCATCATTCATGTCAAATGGTTACTTTTGCCCCTTGCTATTTTTTAAAAAAAATATTGGTTTGTACAAAAGCGGGGCTTGATAAAATGAACTGGAAATAAATCCCGGCTTTTGATTTTTTTTGCCAAAAAACGATTTACATGATTGCCATTATAAACTTAAAATAACAACATGCATTTTCTACAAGAATTGGGTATAAAACCTGCAAACGCAGGTGTGTCCACAGGACTCCGCTGGATGGAAGCTAAAGGTGAAATAATCAACTCTTATTCACCGGTGGATGGGAAACTGATTGCATCGGTCACCACCTCAGACAAAGCCACTTACGATGCAGTGATTCAAACAGCCAAAGATGCGTTTAAAGAATGGCGCATGTGGCCTGCCCCAAAACGTGGTGAAGTCGTTCGCCAAATTGGAGAAGCATTGCGAAAAAACAAAGAGCCGCTGGGCAAACTGGTCAGCTATGAAATGGGAAAAAGCCTGCAGGAAGGCTATGGCGAAGTGCAGGAAATGATTGACATCTGTGACTTTGCAGTTGGTCTGTCACGGCAACTGCACGGCCTCACCATGCACAGTGAACGGCCAGGTCACCGCATGTATGAACAATGGCATCCACTCGGCATTGTGGGCATCATTACCGCTTTCAACTTTCCTGTAGCGGTCTGGAGCTGGAACACAGCCCTGGCATGGATCTGCGGCGATGTCTGCATTTGGAAACCCAGCGAGAAAACACCACTTTGCGGCATTGCCTGCCAGAATATTATTGCTGATGTTTTAAAAAATAACAACGTTCCCGAGGGGGTATCGTGCCTGGTGCAGGGCGGCAGAGATTTGGGCGAATGGATGTCAAATGACCCTAACGTCCCGCTGATTTCTGCAACTGGTTCCACCCGCATGGGCAAGGCTGTTTCGGCAGCCGTTGGTTCCCGGCTTGGCCGCAGCCTGTTGGAGCTTGGTGGCAACAATGCCATCATTATTACCCAGGATGCAGACCTTGACATGTCATTGATTGGGGCTGTTTTTGGAGCTGTTGGCACTGCCGGGCAACGCTGCACCAGCACACGCCGCCTTATCATTCATGATAGTGTTTACGATGCTTTCAGAGATAAGTTGGTGAAGGCATATCAGCAAATCCGTATTGGCGATCCGCTGAATGAAAACAACCACGTTGGCCCGCTGATTGACAAAGATGCTGTGAGCATGTACAGCGCTGCTGTTGAACAATGCAAGCAGCAGGGAGGGACTTTCATTGTAGAACCAGGAGTAGTGAGCGGCGAAGGTTTTGAAAGCGGATGCTATGTGAAACCCGCCATTGCCGAGGTGACAAAAGACATGCAGATTGTTCAGCACGAAACATTTGCACCTATTTTATACCTTATGAAATATAGCAGCTTTGAAGAAGCCATTGACATTCAAAACAGTGTGCCACAGGGACTTTCATCGGCTGTCATGACTTTAAACCTTCGAGAAGCTGAACAGTTTTTGTCGGCAGCGGGCAGCGATTGCGGCATTGCCAATGTGAACATTGGTACCAGCGGAGCAGAAATTGGCGGAGCATTTGGTGGCGAAAAAGAAACTGGCGGTGGCCGGGAAAGCGGCAGCGATGCCTGGAGAGTTTACATGCGCCGCCAAACCAATACCATCAATTATTCTACAAAACTGCCACTGGCGCAAGGGATCAAATTTGATTTGTAATTCGATTGAATGGTTTATATAAAACGGGCTGCAAAAGTTTAATGCTTTTTGCAACCCGTTTTTATTTTATATTTATAAGAGGGGAAAGTTTAGTAAATTAAAAAATTATGTTTGAATGGCTAAGATCAAGGCTTACCTTTAATTTAACCCTGATATTCCCACTGTTCACATTTATCTTGGCCTTAGGGAGTATTGATAAACTTCGGCAATCCGCATTTGCAGCCACTACCAGAGGGTTGATTGTTTCCGCAGGAACAATGACATCTGTAAACTCATCAGGCACTACACCGCAACTCCGATTAGCTGCCGTGTGCCAGTTTTTGTCGGTAGTGCCAATCCAGTTGGACGAAAACTTCAGCACATACTCTTCGCTGTAAGTGCTGCCATTGAGGAGGCACCAAACTTTCTACCGAACACGGTTATGCCTTTCATTTAAGTTAAATAACTACTTTAAGCCAGCGCAACACTTACCCTATCAGAGCATCATTTCATTTAGATTTTTTTCAGTATTTGCCAATCATGTCCAAAAGGATCTTTGAACTTACCTTGCCTGTAACCAAAATCAAGGTCTTTAGCAGGATTGATTTCTGTCGCCCCCGCCTCAATAGCTTGCTTCATGACTTGATCCACATCAGGAACAAACAAACCAATAACCGCAGTAATACCCTTTGCACTGACGGGTTCAAGTGCATCACCACGCATTGTTTCGTGGAGATGAAAAATAGCACCATGGAATTCCAGTTCTGCAACATGAATGCTCCCGTCATCGTTTCGTAAACAAAAATGTTCCGTTGCACCAAATTTGGTGTAAAAATCAATGTTGACTGTCCCATTGGGAATGTGCAGTTCAGGAGCAAAATGCGTTGTGTTGGCTGTTGTTGTCATCATGTTTTTTTTATATGGTTTTTACTGCTGTTGGTGTGATGCACCCACAGCAGCGTTAATTATGCCTATCAAGGGTTGAAACTCCAGAGGAGTTTAATATTTGTAGTATACACATATTATCCCTGATTTAACGACTCCTAACGGAGTCGAACACAAACAGACTGCTTGTTCAACTCCTAAAAGAGTTGTAAAACACAATGGAAAAGATTAATTCTACAAATGTTTGACTCCTAACGGAGTCATCCTAAGCGTATTTTCCACCCTTAATTAGCATATATAGTTTTACTTTAAACACCCCGCCTAGTCTCGGTCAACAAAGAATAACCAAAAGTCCCCGCTGAAAACCCGTGTATCAGAAATCGTTCGGAGGACTTTTGGCTATTCTTCTTAATGTTGTACGCATAGCATTATGTTTTTCCGAAGAGCTTTTGGTGCCATTTGAGGTTTTTCAACCTTTCTATTTCAGCGTCTTGTGTACTTTGGATAGTCTCAAGTTCTTTAATTCTCTTGTCTTTGTTATCAGAAACTTTTTGAAGGTTGTCGAACGAGTTTTTTAAATCTTTGTTTTGCTTTTTTTGTTCAGCAAATTGAGTATCTAATTTTTCTTTGGTATTTTCAAGTTCTTTCGTTTTGTCAAGCAAGAGTTTTATACCACGATTTTGCTCACTTATTTTTTTCTCCTCCTCTTTAATTGTTGTCTGTAAATCTGAATTGTCAGCAAGCAAACTCTCGTTTTTATTTTTTGTTTCTTCTAAAGAGAGGGTAAGATTTTTTAAATGAGATTTGAATGAAGTTAAACGTGTGGAAAATACTACTAAATATCTTTTAAATACATCGGTTTCAATGTCATTTCTAAATTTTATTGCTTTTAGTAAATTATCGTATGCCTCTGCAATATCTAATGACTTAATCGCATCTCTTGACTTTTTGTAATAGTAATCCGCTTTGCCTGAATTTAATTCTTGAACTATTAAAGTACTTGGTGTTTCATTTTGAGCAAAGAGTAAAACTTGTGGGTCAGTTATAATGGCGTGGCGGTCAATTCTCGTTTTTAAAACTAATCCGCTAAATGTTGTACAGCGACTTAGTGCAACGTAAACTTGTCCTGATGTAAAAGCCGCACCTAAATCAGCAATTACTTTTTCAAAAGTTAAGCCTTGACTTTTATGAACTGTTATTGCCCACGCTAACTTTAAAGGAAATTGAGTAAATGCCCCTATAATTTCTTCTTCTATCTTTTTATCTTTTTCGTTCCAACTATATTTAATGTTATTCCAAACTTCCTTGTCAACCGAAATTTGTGTTCCATCTGAAAACTCGGCAGTTATTTGTTTGTCTTCAAGTTTGTTAATTTTAGCAACTTTACCATTATAAAATCTTTTGCCTTTATCATTTTTAATAAACATTATTTGAGCACCTTCTTTGAGTTGCAACAATCTATCTGTAGGCATTATATTATCTGGAAAAGTGCTTGTTATTGAGGCTTCATAGATTTTTAATTCTGTTGTAAGCTCTGAAAGTTTTGTAAGGTTTGTACTGTCAACAATTTTATTATGCGTAGCAAGAGTTATGTAGTTTAATTACCATTTGGTGAAAACGTAGGATTATATTTCGCATTTAATGAGTTTAGTTCTGTTTGATTTATTTGATTAACTCGAACTCTGTTTAGTAACTCAATAAATTCTTGTTCGTTTTGTCTGTAAATCTTTTTGAGTTCAATGTAAACGGGTTTGCTTTGTTCGATAACTCTTGAACCAAAAAAGAATTCTGTTTTATAAAATTGTTTAAGAATATCCCATTCATCAGATTTTGCTATTGGTGCTAATTGAAAAGTGTCACCAATTAGAATTACTTGAACACCTCCGAAAGGTTCATTCTCCCTTCGCCTGAAAACTCTTAATAGTCTATCAACAACATCAAGAAGGTCGCATCTTACCATTGAGATTTCGTCAATTATAAGCAAGTCTAAACCTCTAATAATCTCTAACCTTTCTTTGAAATATTTAAAGTGGTCGTAGATGGTGCTTTTATCTGTGTCATCAATATCAGCCTTTGTTCTAAGTCGCTTGTCATTGGGAACATAAATGCTTGGGCGAATTTGGAAAAAAGAATGAATTGTTTGTCCACCTGCATTAATTGCAGCAACACCTGTCGGGGCAACTATAACAGTATTTTTTGTAGTTGTTTCTCGAAGATATTTCAAAAATGTAGTCTTGCCGGTTCCTGCCTTTCCTGTCAAATAAACAAGTCTGTCTGTATGCTTAACAAAGTCCGAAGCATAGTTGAACTCTGTATTTGTTTCGTCTAATTCTACATTGTCAATAATTGTCGGCATTGGTCTCTGTTATACTAAGGTGTCTGTTTTTTTGCAGCCAACAAACAGGGCTTTGTGCAGGCAGGGCATTGTTGTTTGCCCCGGAACTGAAACCCAATAAAGAAATAAAAGTACAAGTTAACAACTAAAAGCCCAACAGCGGATTTTCAGCCGAAGCCGAAGCTGAAATGAGATGCTGATGAGGCTACAACTTTCCGCCACTCTTGCAAAACGGCCATGTTGCCTCCATTATTTATTTCGCTTCTTGAACAATCATCGGGAGTTCTTTTAAGTCATTTTCGTATCTTGATAGCAAAGTTGAGATGTTTGTTGCCCAATATCTGCGTTCCATTTCAATACCTTTAATATCATTCAAACAAGCTGAAGCAGCATTTGCCATATCATCAATTCTATTATCGTGCGTTAGATGTCCTAAAATTTGAACAAATGGCATAAAAAAATCTATTCTTAGAACAAACACATCATACTCCCCGCTGTTCGTGAATGGTGTAATGTATTTATCAAACAGCTGCAAGATAGGCTGATATCTTGGGTCGTTTGTGGGGTCTTGTTGAAGTTCAATTTCTAAAGCGACCCCATAGTTTCCAAATGCTCGGAGCAAACTTTGAAGATTTCTACTAAGAGAAGTTGTATGTCCAGAAGTGCTTTGTAAATACTCTTCAAACTTTTTTTGCAAAGCGATATGGTGGCTAGCTAAAACATCAATAAAGCCATGTATTCTATTAGAAGAAAGGATTGCGTCTTCGTATTTCTTTCCTTTAAAAAGTTCAATGGATTTTATCAATTCGGCTTTGTCTAAAGTCTTGAAAATTTCGCAATTAAGCATAGGGAAAATTTCAAGTTCTGGTATATCAAACTGTTCTTTTTGTATTTCAGGCAAATACTTTGTAAGAACATCTATTTGACTTTGGATGGGGATTTCCAAACATCTGATTTCTGCAATCCAACGTTGTCCTACCTTTTTAGTATTTTTTTTGTCTTTTAAATAATCCAAGAATTTGTTGAGCACAATACCAAGTAAAAGTGTCAAAATTGGAAAAATGTACTTAAAGTAATCAGGTTCACTTGTCTCTTTGGCTACTATAACTTTCAAGTTTCCATTTGCTATGGGTGACATTACAATGCTATCATTAATCTTCTTGGTTATTGTATCAGAAGTTGGAGTTATTCTGTTTGAAGTGATAGATGTGTCAATCTTTTTCGGTGATTTAATCTTTGATGGTAATTTTTGAACTTGGGAGTTTCCAAATAATGTGGAGAACGTAAGGCTAAAAATCAGGAGTAAATGTTTCATAATAATATTACAGGCAACTTAAAAATAGACAAACATTTTTAATTCGTAAAAAAATTGTTTCTACATAAAAGCGTCTTAAAATCAACGGTAATGAAAAATACAAAACTCCTAAAATTTGCCTAGTTCAATTGCCTAATTTTTTACACAACCCGGTAAATGTTTTTTCCTATATTTTTTCCTATAAAACAACCCTATTTCTTCATAAAAAATAGCATTCCTCCTGCACATTTATCATCAAAAATCATCTACTACATTTATAATCATCATTTTATCATTATATGAAGTTCTTCTACTAAAAGAGTAATCGGCATTTCATCATGAAGAGATCAGCATTCCTTCTATAGAGAATGGGCATTCCTTTTATAGAGAATGGTCATTCCTTCTAGAGAGATGTGCTTCCACTATGGGCAGCGTACATGCCCGGCAAAAAAATTGACATTTTTATATTTTTGCAAAAGCCTACATAATAGCCGCTCGAAAAACCCGTTTTATATTTCTAAATACCAATTTAAATCATTTCTGCCGCTGTGGGTGTTCTTCACCCATAGCTATTAATGTTGTGTTGTTGCTCCTCATTCAAACACTATCTCCCCAAGCCTTTCTTTCACTTCAAACAACTTTGTCACTTCAGGAAATTTTTCTTCTGTATCCTTTAAAAGAAAGCTGTTAATACGAACTATGTTTTTGCGAAAATCTTCAAACTTGCCCCAGGTATTGCTATCGGGATGGTAATGTAAAATCTCGTTCATAATTGTTTCATCGTAAGGGCTTATCAGCAACTTGGTCACATACAACATGCTGGTATAATTCACCACCACATCGGCTTCATCAATCTCTAAAGTTCCATCGGCTCCTGCCACCGTGATTCTGTCCATAAAGTCATTTAGCTGGTCAGCATCAATCAGCTCATCAATGTCAAAAGACGGCACCTTACCCAGCCTGGCCAGCAACGAATGGACATGTACATACAAACTGGTAAACAAAAGATGTTTACGAAAATCTTCTATAGGCGGTATGCTAATCGTGGCCATGTCGTATTGTTTTTAGTAACAGAGATTTTAGTTTCTATTCACCCTCATTGGAGCATTGGCAAAAGTAAAAAATAAACAAGAATTCACAGAAACCTATCCCATAGTTTTACCTAAGTTATACCCAATTTATACTAATCTTATACCGTATCTACTCCCAGTCATCTCCCTATCAAAAGCATGGATAAAGCATAAGACAGCCTCTTCACTTTTGGAAGAAACAAACTTTCCCTCACACCATTAAATACTTTTGCAAACTCAACTCCGTTGAATGTATTCTTAACTGTCCATCATTCCGCCTATGCTTTTGTAAATCGAGTAGGAAGGTAGCGATTAGTTCGCTACCTGTCCTCTCACACCACCGTACGTGCCGTTCGGCATACGGCGGTTTGTTAGAATAATGTTGGCT
>JAYTGA010000205.1:0-3951 GCA_043733905.1 Segetibacter sp. | reverse complement strand
AATTTTAATTGACGTTCCTGCCTTTAGTGGAATAAAACCAAAGTTTATAAATGTTTTAAAAAACGATTTTCTAAGTTTTCTTTCATTAAAAATATTACCCGAAAAAGTACTTGCTAAGTACATTTTAAAAACCACTTTTTTTGATTATCCCAAGGCAAAGAATAGTCATTTAGATAGGTATACCTTCTTTTTAAGAAAAAAAAATATTGACGAAGCTATAGTTCAAATGGCAAAACAACTTTTACCAAAAAAAATTAATGATTTAATGAATAGTTATAAGCTGATAGATTTTCCTGTTTTGATAATTTGGGGTAACAACGACAACTTAATAAAGATTGAAAATGGTAAAAGATTGCATAATGAGGTTAAGACTTCTAAACTCGTCATAATACCAAATTGTGGGCATGTTCCCCACGAAGAATGCCCCGATGAAACTTTTAATGAAATTCATAAATTTTTAGAAAGGGAATGAATAGAACCTACATAGAAGCAATAGTTTACACAAGATACGGACCGCCAGAAGTTCTTCATCTCGAAGAGGTAGAGAAACCTATACCGAAGAACAATGAAGTACTTATAAAAGTATATTCAACGACAGTAACGGCAACGGAATGCACCTTTCGAAAGGGTGAGCCATTAGCTCTATAAACAAAGTGTAAGACAAATACTCTTTTCAACATTCTTTCTTTGGGGCAATGAATTCCCCGCTTTGAGATTTCTTTTAAATAATTCCATTTTAGCGCATTAAAAATCAAGGCACTTGTTTTGATGACTTTAACTTGTTATTAATAGTGTCACTCTTTAAAATATTATGTACCACTTATCTGTTTAACATTTTTATATTTAATAAGTTTCTCAAACTATTCTAAAATGAAAAAGCATTCAATAGTTCTTGTTTTGTTGGGTATCATTTTTGGCGTTACAGTATCCATCTCTCTCATCCAATGCACAAATCCTTCAAACTCACAGACAGCAACAAGTGACAAAGACAGTAATGACCCTATTTCCGCTAACGCCAAACAAATGTTGGAAGAAGGAAAGCAAACCTTTCGTTTTGAAACCTTCGGTGATGAAACCTATTGGACAGATGCACTTCAATTAAACAAAGCTATTACCGGTGAAAAAAATGGTGGCATTGGTGCAGGGCTATCTCCTAAAGCCGCACTTACAGCAGGGTTAAAAGTTGACATGGATGTAATTCCTGCAGATGTTGCAGCAGCCATTAAAGCCGGAAAAGTAAATTTAGACGACCCTGCAGTTACGCTCACTCTTTTGCAACTGAATGCGGTGGTAGGTGTAAAAGGAACCTTCGATAATAACAAAAATCTAATTTCTATCGGCATTACATGTGCATCCTGCCATTCAACAGTGGATGATGCATTTGCTCCCGGCATTGGGCATCGCCTTGATGGTTGGGCAAACCGCGATTTAAATGTTGGCGCAATTATATCTATGGCTCCCAATTTAAAACCTATCACCGATGCCCTGGGCGCCGATTTAGCTACGGTTAAAAAAGTGCTGGCAAGTTGGGGTCCCGGTAAGTTTGATGCGCTTTTAAATTTAGATGGCAAAGCATTTCGCCCCGATGGAAAATCAGCAGCTACATTAATACCCGAAGCTTTTGGACATGCAGGACATACGCTCCATACATGGACAGGCGGCTGGGGCGACGTTACTTATTGGAATGCTTATGTTGCAAATCTTGAATTGGTGGGAAATGGAACTTTTTATGATGAGCGTTTTAATGATGCAAAAAAGTATCCGGTTGCAGCTAAAACAGGTGCAGGTAACAAACGACATAATCCTGATATGATAACAGGTAAGCTTGCTGCTTTACAATTTTATCAATTAGCCATCCCCGCACCTAAAGCGCCGGATAGCATTTATAATAAAGATGCAGCACAGAGAGGTATGGTGTTATTTTCGGGCAAAGCAAAATGTGCAAGCTGCCATGTTCCTCCTCTATTTACCGAACCGGGATGGAATACACATAAGGCAGCAGACATTGGTATTGATGATTTTCAGTCGAACCGCTCACCCGATAATACCTATGTTACACAGGGCTTAAAAGGATTGTGGACACACATGAAAGGCGGATTTTATCATGATGGAAGATTTGCCACTTTAATGGATGTTGTAAATCATTACAACAATGTTAAAAAACTTGCTTTAACCGATGCAGAGAAAAAAGATTTGGTAGAATACCTGAAATCGTTATAACAAAAGCTTGCAATAGTTTGACATTTTCCTACTGAACTTTTGACAATGCAATGATAAGATGCAACTTACCTGGACAGTCGGGTATGCATTTACCAAAAGTATTGCTGCAACAGAATATAATTTAGACCGACATCAAGCAACGATTGTTATGAAATCAGAGAAAAAACTTTGGGTTGCATTTGCCTTGGTGATGGGTATTTCATTTGCTGTTTTAATTTATTACGGATATGAAATTTATCAACAAGTGCCACCTGTACCCGAGCAGGTTGTAACTACTGATGGCGAAGTTCTCTTTTCAGGGCAGGATATAAAAGACGGGCAAAATGTTTGGCAAAGCATGGGCGGACAAGAGGTTGGTACAGTTTGGGGGCATGGTGCTTATTTAGCTCCCGACTGGACTGCTGATTGGCTGCATCGTGAAGCAGACTTCATTTTGAACAAATATTCAGCAGCAGATTTTAATCAGTCTTTTGATAAAATTAATAGCGAACAAAAAGCAGCATTGGAACAGCGCCTGCAAAATGAATTGCGGAAAAATACTTTCAATCCCCAAACTCAAACGCTTACTGTTTCTCCTTTACGAAAAGAAGCCATTGCCCATTTAAGCAACTATTACTCCGGGTTGTTTACAAACGCTCCCCAATTAGATAAGCTTCGTTCTGATTATGCCATTCCAAAAAATGCCATTAAAGACAGTACACGAATGAGGCAAATGACCAATTTCTTTTTCTGGGCTGCATGGGCATGTGTTACAGAACGTCCCAATGAAAAGGTCTCTTATACGCATAATTGGCCACCGGATGAACAAGTGGGTAATAAACCAACTGGTGACCTTATTTTATGGACAGGCTTCAGTGTAGTCATGTTACTTATAGGCATTGGAATTTTAATTTTTTATCATGCTAAAACTAAAGAGGAAGAAGGACCCGCAGCCCCAAAGGAAGACCCATTAATGCGACAGAACATTACTCCTTCTATGAGAGCTGTAAAAAAATATTTCTGGATAGTCAATTTATTAATCCTTCTTCAGGTAATAATGGGTGTGATAACAGCACACTATGGAGTAGAAGGAAGCGGCTTTTACGGTTTCCCGTTATCTGATTATTTTCCTTACGCTGTTACAAGAACATGGCATGTGCAACTTGCTATTCTGTGGATTGCTACAGCCTGGTTGGCTACCGGATTATATATTGGGCCATCGCTGTCAGGCAGTGACCCAAAATTTCAAAAGCTTGGCGTAAATTTTCTTTTTTATGCTTTACTGGTTATTGTACTTGGCTCAATGGTAGGACAGTGGATGGGGATAATGCAAAAACTCGGATTTGTAAATAATTTTTGGTTTGGACATCAAGGTTATGAATATGTTGACCTTGGCAGGTTTTGGCAAATATTTCTATTGGTAGGATTACTTGTTTGGTTAACGTTAATGGTACGTCCAATTCTTCCGGTGATTAGAAAGAAGACTGCAGAAAAACATTTACTGATACTGTTTCTTGTTTCATGTACAGCAATTGCTCTTTTTTACGGAGCGGGTTTAATGTGGGGACGACAAACAAATTTAGCAATAGCAGAGTATTGGCGCTGGTGGGTTGTTCACCTTTGGGTTGAAGGATTTTTTGAAGTATTCGCAACGGTAGTTGCCGCATTCCTTTTTTTAAGAATGGGTTTATTGAAAACCAAAACCGCTACAAACAGTGTGTTGTTTGCAACGATTATATTTCTTTCAGGCGG
>JAYTGA010000204.1:0-1770 GCA_043733905.1 Segetibacter sp. | reverse complement strand
GTAGGTGTTGCAGTTGAAAGCTTTAAGAAACCAAAAGAGGAAGTACAATACTTTATTATTGCTTCCTCTTTTTTATGCTACATAGATTCATTGGTCATTCATAACTGATCATTCATCACTTATAACTTTTTTCACTTTCAAAAGATTGTTGATCATACCATTGAAGATAAAATAGTGAAATGGCAAAACAGCATACCAGTACATTCTGCCCCATAAACCTTTTGGTCTAAAGGTGGCCGTTTGCCGCAGGTATTGTTTGTTGTCTTTTTTCATGATCTTAAATTCGAGCCACGCTTCTCCCGGCACTTTCATTTCTGCAAACAATAATAGCCGCCGGTTTTGTTTGTCTGCAATCAGTACCCGCCAAAAATCCAGCGCATCACCGGGATGTATTTGCAGCGGATCTGTTCTTCCTCTTCTTAACCCAACGCCCCCAACAAACTTATCCATCATGCCCCGCACTTTCCAAAGCGCATTGCCGTAATACCAGCCTCTTTCACCACCAATGCTCCAGATGTTGGCCAGCACGCCATTCAGTTCACCGGTTATTTCCCGCCATTTTAAATCTTTAAAGCAACCAAATTTTGGAACTTCAATATAGTTCATCATGCCCTGTGGTGCACCGCTGCTGCTGAATGCATCTTTCCAGCTACTGAGTACCATGTGTTGTTCAATTTTTTCAAAAGCCATTTGTACGGCACTTTTGTAGGGTAACAATTCAATGCCTAGTTGTTTAGCCAAATCATTTTCCCTGCAAACCACATTTACCTTCATGCTATTTACCAGGTTAACAGCCAGCGGGTAAGAGGTAGAGGTAACAAAATACAACCAGTAAGAAGATAATTTTGGAGTCATTACAGGGATAGTGAAGATGCGCCTTTTTAGCTTTCGCACTTCCGCAAATTTCAATAACATATTTTTGTAACTCAGCACTTCAGGGCCACCGATATCAAAGTCTTTATTGAAGGTGTTTTCTTTTAGTATTACACCACCCAAAAACTGAATCACATTGCGGATAGCAATTGGCTGGCATAAGGTGTTGAGCCATTTTGGGGTAATCATCACCGGCAATTTTTCAACAATGTCTCTCATTATTTCAAATGAGGCACTGCCTGAACCTACAATGATTCCAGCTCTTAAAACCGTTACGGGTGTTGTTCCGGCTCTCAATATTTTTTCAACACCCAATCTTGACTCAAGGTGTTTGGATAAATGTTTTTCATTTACAATGCCACTGAGGTAAATAATTTGCCGACAATTGGTTTGCTGAATAAGAGTAAGAAAACTCTTTGCCACAGCAGCTTCCTGTTCCACAAAATTGTCTTTGTTGTTCATGGAATGTACCAGGTAAAATGCGACGTCAATTTCTTTTGGAAAAATTATATCTGCTGAATTTTCTAAAAAATCAATTTCTATTATTTGTAGATTTTCATGCTGATGATCCGTTTCAAACCTGAGCCGGTTTCTTACACAACAATACAAATGGTGACCTTCATCCACCAGCACGGGAATTAACCGCTGACCGATGTAACCATTGGCACCTGTTATAAGTATGTTCATATTAATGCAAACAATTTTTTGCAGATAAAGTTGAGCACACGTATTAAAGCACGTTTATTTAGGATCTAAAATCTTCTTTAGTCTGTCACTTAAATCCTGCAAATGATATTTGGTTGCTTTATCGGATGATGAGGCTGCAGCTGCATCTGTCTGTATTTTTAATTCGCGGCAATGTCCTTTTAAATAAGATAAAATATCTGATTTTTTTGT
>JAYTGA010000203.1:0-19900 GCA_043733905.1 Segetibacter sp. | reverse complement strand
TAGTTATTCTTTCTTTTTCAACACCCCTGCTCTGCATATCTTTTCCGCTCCCACAAAGGTTTTCAACAACTTTTCCAAGAAATTAAGTTGACGCTAATGCGACGTGGCGGGGCTCACTTCAACTTGTAAATATTCTATTCCGCTTTTCCAACCATTTGCCAATTATCCGTTCGGAAACATGAGGCCGGCAATCCTTCTTTGTTTATCAAATTAGCACCCACCGGGTTATCGACCCACGCATATCTCACTGCCACCGGCATTGAAACTGCCTCGCTCCACACGGTAATTTTATTACCGGAAATACTGGCTTTTGCCCAAACAAATTTTTTGCTGGAATCAGCAACAGCAAAGTATTTCAGCTCGCCGCCATCCTTTGCAATCATTCCGCTTCCAACATTTGAAAACTTTAGAATTACTCTGTTTCCTTTTATTTTCATTGATTGAAATGTTGGCCCGGAATAAGCAATATCGCTTTCGTTGTAAGCAAGCTTTTCAGCAGCCAAAGCCAATCTTCTTCCTACGTCCAATTTGTTTTTAGGATGAACATCGTTCCATTCGCCGATGTCGTTTGCAACTGCCATCGCAGTATTGGGCAATGAAAGCACAGCAGCTTGTGCTTCCTGCAATCTTGCCAACTTGCTTTCGCCGGGTTCTGTTTTCGCTTCATTGATGTTGGCCAACTGAACAAATAAAAACGGAAAATTTTCCTGCTTCCATTCTTTGCGCCAGCTATTGATTAAGCCCGAAAACAGAGCATGGTATTCGTCCGATTTACTCACATTTGATTCACCCTGGTACCAGATAATGCCTTTCATTCCATACCCAATTAAAGGCTCCAACATGCCGTGATACATAGCACTGCCCATGTCCTGAAAACGGGTAGCATCTGTTCTTCGAAGCGGCTTAAAACTAAAGCCCTGCTTATATTGCCAACTCCCGGTGAGATTGTAAACAGAATCGCCCACTTTGATTTGATAAGGCTTGTCTTTGATAAATCCACCATTTCCATTCTCATTTATCACCTTCAACGTAATGATGTTGCTTACTTCTTTCAACAACTTGCTTTCTATCTCGTAACTTCTCGGGGCGTATTTAGATGAAGCTGAACCAATCTGTATCCCGTTGAAGTAGGTGACATCTTTACCCGCAATATTTCCAAGTTCCAGTACGGTATTTTTTCCAACCAAAGCGGCTGGCACATTGATTTCTTTGCGAAACCAAACCACTGCGCCTTCTACATTTTTCAAACCCTGATCTTGCCAATAATTTGGCATTTCCATTGTCTTCCAATCAGTAGCATTGTAGTTGGTTTCAAACCATTTTTCTTTCAGTCCTTCATCACCCTCTTCTATCTTTTTATACCATTCTGCCGTAAAGTTTTTATCTTTTAGTGTAATCTTGTTGACCAGTGCTGTATCCTTGTATTCAAGCGCCTTTGCGTAGTATGCCGGAAAATCTTTCAACTCATTTTCGTTCATCCATGCCTGTGCCGGAGTGCCACCATAATTGCAATTGATAAGCCCAATCGGTACCTTGTATTGTTCGTATAACTTCAGCGCAAAAAAGTAACCAACTGCAGTGAAGTCCCCAACCGCTTTTGGGCTTGCTGCCTGCCATCCAGCTTTTGATTCCACATCTTCGGCATGGTTAAATCCTATTCGTCTTTCCACTTTGAAATGCCTGATAAAATCGTTGTCGCTTGCTGCTATTTCCTTCTTGTACAAAGCACCCGATTTGTACAACTCATACTCCATATTGGATTGACCAGAACATAACCAAACATCACCAACCAGTATGTTTTTGAGTGAAATGGTATTCGTTCCTTTTATGGTCATTTCAAAAGGGCCGCCTTCATGTTGCTTGCTTAGCAAAAGCTTCCATTTACCATCCGCACCCGTTTTGGCTTTGTAAACCTTTCCATTAAAATTGACTTCCACCACTTCGCCAACATCCGCCCAACCCCATACCGGTATCTTCACATTGCGCTGCAGCACCACCCCATCGCTGATGAAGCGGGGTAGCGATACCTTGGCACTTAACTGGAAAACAGTAAGCACCAATAACGCAGAGAAAATGTATCGTAAGTGGGTATTCATTTTTTCCGAAAAATTTATTTTGCTTTAGTAGTTTGAATAACAGCAACCGCTTCTATTTCAACCAACTTATCAGGTGCAGCCAATGTTGGCACACCCAACAATGTACTGGCTGGCATATCCTTATCGCCCAAATATTCCTTCCTGATACTCCTGAACAATGTGACTTTATCAGGCGTACAATTAACGATGTAAATGTTGGTCTTTACAATGTCTTTGAAAGTGGCCCCCACTGCATCCAACTCGGTTTTAATGTTGTTCCATGCAGACCTTGTTTGTGCTTCTAAATCTGCTCCATCACCGGTAAGTCCGGCTATGTAAATTGTTTTTACATGGCCGTCGTTCACCACAACAGACTTTGAATAAGTGGCAGTGCCATGCACAAACTCTTTGGTTACCGTCTGCTGCATTTTATTGTTGCAGGACATTGCGACCAGCAACGCCAATATGCTTAGATATTGCTTTCTCATTCTTCAGCTTCTTTTTCTAGTTTCTTTTTTGCTTTTCTTGCTTTCTTTTCTTCTTTAGTTTCTTCACTTACAGCCTGCCCTTCTGCTTTCGCTTTCTTGGCTTTTATTTTCTTGCCGTGGCGTCCGCTTCCGTCTGCATTGTCAACAATACCTCCGGCAGGATTCAATTGGTCTAAGACTGCTTTGAGGCGGTCGTGGGCAGCACTTGCTTCTTTGTTGGTGCTTACATCTGTTACCAGCTTTTCCTCAAAAGGCGAGTTAATCATGTCAAATAATTCATCCTCCCTGTTCAGCTTCCAACGGCCATCTCTTACATACCATTTGCTGCCAAGCTCACAAAAAATCCATTCACGGGGATTGCCTTTCTTACCCAATAATTGTGGTAAAAAGCTTCGACCATCCAATACATTTTTAGTAGGCAATTTTGCACCGGCTACATCCGCAAACGTAGGCAACAAGTCACTTGCATCCACCAAAGTTTTGGTGACCTGTCCGGGTTCTATTACTCCGGGCCAGTTAGCAATAGTTGGAACCAGGCCGCCGCATTCAAGCATAGAACCTTTTTTACCGGAAAGCGCTTTGCCACCAATGGTTCCTCTTATGGCATAAGTACCTGCAGTACCGTTGTCACCCATGAAAACAATCAAAGTATTTTTCCTGATTTTCAAACTATCCAACGTCTTCAATAGTTTGCCAACCAACTTGTCCATGTAGCTGATGTTGTCGGTGTATAAGTCACTACCGGGCTTGCTTTCAGGGGTTGCTACAATTTTTCCATGCACCTGTACCAGTGAATAATACAGGAAGAAGGGCTTGTCTTTGTTGGCTGAAACCCACTTCACCATATGGTCGTGCATTACATCGGGCATGTACGCATCTCCTAGTTGCTTATCAACCCCGTTTTCTGTATAGCCTTCTGATTTCTCCTTGTCCTTACTCCAATAAACACCACTGCCTTTAAAACGGAGATAATCATCAAAACCAAAGTCACCGGGTTGCAATGGAAGCTGCCCCCATTTGCCAGTCATTGATGTAACGTAACCAGCAGACTTCAACACCGTAGGTATCATCACTTCGTTTGAAGGTTTAAGGTCTCCGCACATATCCTGGTTTACGGCACCGGTACGAAAGGCATAACGACCTGTAAGAATCAATGCTCTTGAGGGGCCGCACAATGGAGCTGTATAACCATGCTGAAAGCGAATACCTGTTTTTGCCAATTGGTCAATAATAGGTGTATGGTTGCTATCAGAACCATAAGCACTTACATCGCCGATACCCAAATCATCTGCAAGGATGTAAATGATGTTGGGCTTTTTCGGAATCGTCTTTGCCTTCTTTGACTGTGCTGTAACACTTGCAACTGCACAAACAAGCAGCATCACAACAACACCTTTTTTGAATTTCATTTTCATGTTTTTAAGTCTTTAGCGTTTTAAAACCACTTGTCTTTTTTTATAAGCCTGCTTCTTATTTTTCCGTCTCTATTTTGAAGGAATGCCTTCCCAAACTTTAAAATTTCTGTAGGAGAAATGAGTCCATTGCATTTGCCTGAATCCAATTTTTCCGCCCTCCAGTATCTTGCCGTATTTAACTCCATCATCTCTCCAGTCAATGATTTTTCTATCGTCAATAAACATTGAAATATTACCTGCATTTTTTACCAGCCTCACCTTGTGTATCGCTTTAGAGTCAATGGGAATGCCCATTTCCCCGGTTTGAACCAAATTGAATCCTTTGTTTTTACGCAGGTTGGCAAACTCTCTTCCCGGATGGTCTTTGCCGTTGGCATAGTAAGAAATGTGGTAACAGTTCATTGCGCCTTTGGTGTAATCGGTAAACACACCAGTCGTTCTTTTGGGAAACGATGAATCGAAAATGCTCTCGCCTTTTAACCCTTTTGCAGCAAAAAAAACAATGCACAAGCCTGCATCTGTTTCTATGTTTTGCACTTCCCATTCAGCTATAAAACTTGCAGGAAAATCCACCGGACACCAATACACATGATGGCCTTCCTCGTTGGGCGAATACATGTGCATCCAATCATTCGTAAACTCAACCTTGGCAGGACCTTCCATCACCCAATCTTTCACTTCGCTTTGATTAACCAATTGATTCGAGTATAACAGCTTCCCTTTCTTAACATCCTGCCCAACTGCTGTGCATGCAAAAGCAATTCCTATTGCCATGCAAACAAGTGTTATCAAGGATTTCATTTTGTTCATCTTCTGTTTTTTTACCCAAAAATTATTTGTTGCTCACACATCTAAAACCCAAATGTTCCATGCCCGAATCCTGTGAAGTCTTCATTCTTGCCGCGACTCTGTAACCGCTGCAATAAGATTCGTTGCACAAAAACGAACCGCCTCGCATTACCCGTTTTGGCACTAAGGGTTCATCGGGGTCATAACTTTTCAACGGCCCTTTTGGATTATTGGCAACTTTCAATTTTGCCTGTGCTGCGTAATAACTGTTGTTGTACAAGTCGGCGCACCATTCCCAAACATTACCCGACATATCATACAACCCGTAACCGTTTGGTGCAAATGAACCAACCGGTGCAGCGCCAATAAAGCCATCCCTGTTTTCATTTTTATAAGGAAATGTTCCTTGCCAATAATTGCATTTCACTTTACCTGAATCTACATTCGCATTGCCCCATGGATAAGTCTCTTTCGCTAAGCCACCTCTTGCGGCAAACTCCCATTCTGCCTCGGTTGGCAATCGTTTACCAGCCCACTTAGAATAAGCATTTGCATCGTCCCAACTGATGTGTACGACAGGATAATTTCCTTTACCCAACGTATCACTTTCAGACCCGGTGGGGTGCTTCCAATTGGCACCATGTGTCCAACGCCACCATTGGCTATAATCCTGCAGATTGACGGCTCCGGTTGTTGGTACAAAAACCAACGAAGCCGCTTTCAACTCTTCATCCGTGGGCTTTGGAGTGCCTTGTGGCAATTGCTTTTTTAGCTCCTCCCATTTCACATCTTTTTCTGCAGTTGTTACATAACCTGTTGCTTTTACAAAAGCACCAAACTGTGCGTTGGTTACTTCAGTGACATCCATATAATAGCCGTTCAACTTAACAGCGTGTTTTGGATATTCATCTTGCCGGCCTTGTTCATTGTCTGCGCCCATCATGAACGTTCCGCCTGCAATCCACACCATTTTGTCATGGCCATTAGCCGCTGATTTTGTTGAATCATTGGTTGCAGCTTTTGGCTGTTGAAAACCAACAAACCGCTTAGGAATATTGGAAGTGCAACAAGACTTTGTCTTCGTTGTTTTCTTAGCAGACTTTACAACGGGCTTGCTTTGCGCAAACGCTGATTGTGAAATCATCAATAACAACAGTGACACAGTATATTGTACAACTACTTTCATTTTTACTTACTTATTTTATCCAACTTACCCCAACATCATTTTTCGACAATTTCCATTTTGGATTGAACCACGTGATTTCCCTTTCAGTCAACTTTATTTTGTGCAAAGACAGCCGCTCATTTATTGAATCAACCACAGCATGGTCGGCAGTTTGCTTGACATAACTAAACCCGTCTTTAATTCGAAAATCATTGGAAGCAATTCCACCAAATCCTTTCAAGGAAGTTCCGCCACTGTTAGAAAAATTGCTTCTTAGCGTATAAGTTGAACTACCTTCAATTTTGAGGGACGATTCGTCTTTGCCTTTGGTATACAACACCACATTGCCTACTAACAAAACATTTTTGGGTGCAACCAATGACAAGCCTTTAGTGGTGTTACCCACTCCAATGTTGATGGCAGAACCAACACAGTTGACGACAGTATTGTAGGCTACAATGGCATTGTCCGCAGGATAGTATCCATTGAGCGGACTGCCTTCCAAACCGGACATCACAGCTATCGGGGCTTTCATGCCTTTTGCGCCACCTTCGGCTTCTTCCACATAGTTGTTGAAGATGGTATTATCAGGGTTAATAACCCGCAAACCACCGCTTTGATTTCTGCCTGTTTTGCCATTGATGTAGTTGCCATAGACAAAGCATTTATGGCCATGACGAATGACCATTGCACCATCGTTGCCTACGAATGTGTTGAAGCGGTAAATGTTGTCGCAGCTTTTGTTGCTGATGACTTCAGCCTCTAATCTTTCGTCTTCAAAATAATTGTACTCCACCATGTTGAATCCATGTGTAAATGAGGTGGTGCTGGTGCCCACCCTTAGCTGCTCACCGCCATTGGCAGAGTAGGTTCTATAACCAAAATAGTTGTGGTGAATGTGGTGCGCAGTTGATTGTGCTACATCGCTTCCGGGGACGTAAGCCTTGTCTTGTTTGTATTCTACAACAACAGTCGGGCCTTTATTGACCTTACCGGTGAAATAACAATGGTCTAGTTCATTGTTAGTCCCAACAAGGTTTACGTAGTAATTCTCCTTCCCGCTTTCTTCAGTAGGAGAATAGTTTACGATAGCACAATTTGAGACCTTGCAATGATTTGAAGCAGTCGCAGACTTATCTGCTACAGTGCTGAAATCAATAACATTTTGTTTGCTGTCCAAAGTACATTTCCCTTCAAACAAAAGCCCTTCGACCAGCAAATAACTACCGCCGATACAAATCTGTGAACTGCCTGTAAATGATACTTTGCCAGCGGTTTCTGCTTTTAGTAAAATGGGCTGCGTTTCAGTTCCATTTTCATTCGGCCTGAATTTCAATTGAATGTCACTGTAACTTCCATTCTTCCATACAATCTCATCGCCTGCCTGCACTTTTGACATTGTCTCATTGAAAGCATTGACATCACTCACCACATACTGATGTGCGTTCGCTTTTGGAGCAAACCCAGCTAAGTAAACCATCACTATTAGTATCAGTTTGTTCATCTGTTTTTTGTGCTCGTTCATCAATTTCAACTCTTTATCCAGCTAACGCCAACGTCTTTTTTACCAACAATTTTTTTAGGATCAAACTCCGTGATTTCTTTTTCAGAAAGCTGGATTTTATGAATTGCCAACCGCTTATTAATGGCGTCTATTGTTGACTTGTTGACCTCTTGCTTTACATAATCAAAACCTTCTGTTTTGATTATTTCGTTCGACTTCAATTTGGTAAAACCTTTTTCAGTACAACTTCCATTTGTATAAAAGTTGTTAGTGGCAGTATAACCAGACCTGTCATCATCCACAACAAAAGGGTCATTATTTTCACCGACTGTATTGATGATAAGGTTACCGACAAACGACACATTTTTCGGCGCAACAAAACCTTTTCCCTTGTGTACATTTCCTACCCCAATTGCAATGATTGGCCCGACTGAATTGACCACAGTATTATAAGCAACAATGGCATTATCAGCAGCATGATATTCATTGATTCCAGCGCCTACAAGTCCCGACATTACTACGATTGGGCTTTTCTTGGCATTGCCACCTCCTTCACAATTCTCAACATAGTTGTTGAAAACAGTGTTGTTGAAATTGACAATCCGCAATCCGCCACTTTCACCTCTTCCAGATTTCCCATTGATATAATTTCCATAGGCAAAACAATCCCTGCCATTTCTTAAAACCAATGCGCCATCATTGCCAACAAGGGTATTGAAACGGTAAATATTGTTGCAGCTTTTGTTACTAATCACCTCACCTTCATTTCGTTCGTCCTCAAAATAATTGTACTCAATAATGTTGAATCCATGTGTATTGGAAGCACCGCTAACACCCACTCTTATCTGCTCGCCGCCATTGCTTGAAAATGTTCTGTAACCAAAGTAATTGTGATGAACATGATGATAGGTTGAGGCTAACTCATCAGAGCCTTTTCCATGTTCATCGTCAAAAGGATAATTCACTACCACAGTCGGCCCTTTATTTGTCTTCCCTTCAAAATGGCAATGATCAATTTCGTTGTAGATTCCTTCTATTGTAAGGGAGTTATTATCAATGCCGCTTTCTTCACTTCTTGTGTAATTAATAACCGCACAATTGGTAAGCCTGCAATGACTTGCTATTGGATCGTTGTCATCTTCCGGCCCCAGCTTAATGGCGCTTTCTTTATCCTTTAATGCGCATTTACCTTTAAACAAAAACCCTTCAACCTGCAGGTAATTGCCGGAGATGAAAATTTGAGAACGACCTGATAATTTTACTTTCCCCGGATGTTCAGCTTTTAAAATAATCGGCTGCTTTTCTTTGCCATTTTGCTTTGGGGCAAAAGCGATTTGCACGTCTTTGTAATTACCATCCTGCCACACTATTTCATCGCCGGGCTGCACTTTTTCCAAAGCTTTTTTAAAACTTACATCATCACTTACTGTGTATTCTTTAGCAAAAGAAAAAACAGCATTGAGCAATAATATGGTTGTCAAAATGTGCTTCACTTAGGCTATGGATTTTTCGGTTTTAGAAGTAATGAAGGTGATACACAACCAACCCAATGGCACTAATACACTGCCTAATATGAAGAATGAGCTGTAGCCCGTCTTTGTAATATATGGCACGGATAACGTTGTCACCAAAGTGCCTACCACAGCGGCTGTGCCGCTCATGCCTGCCACTGTTCCCACATTTTTTCCGTGGAAATAATCAGCAGGAAGTGTTTGAGTATTTCCTATCAAAAATTGAAAGCCAAACAGCGTTGCGCTGATTAATCCAATAGCAAGGTTAATATGCTCTTTCAATGACTCCAGATAAAAAGCTGTGATGGCTAACGAACCAAGCATAAAAGCACATCCTATTGTTATGGCCAGCTTTCTTGCCTTGGCATGGTCCATTCCTTTTTTTATTTTTTGCGAAGCGAAATAACCACCCAGCAAACCACCGATGGCCGCAAACAAATAAGGCACCCACGCAAATGCGCCAACCTGCTTGATATCAAAATGAAATTGTTCTTTGAGAAATGTTGGCAACCACGTTACGAACAGCCACCAAACCGGGTCAATAAAAATTCGGCTCAACAAAATGCCCCAGGTATTTTTGAACTGTAACAGTTCTCGCCAGGTGTATGCCCTTGTCTGATGAACAGTGGTTTTTGCAACCTCATCGCTTAGTATATGCTGCTGCTCTTCTTCCGTAATCCACGGGTGTTTATCGGGAGTTGACTTATTGATAACCAACCATGGAATCAGCCACAATAAGCCCAAACCTGCAATACCCACAAACGTTGCACGCCATCCAAAAGCTAGATACAGACCAGCAATAAAAGGTGCAGCAATCACAGAACCTATCGAAGCACCTGCACCAAAAATGCCTTGTGCAATGCCTCTTTCCTTAGCTGGAAACCATTCTGCATTGCTTTTGGTAGCACCCGGCCAATTGCCTGCTTCGCTTATTCCTAAAAAAAATCTAAACACACCAAACGAGGACAAGCCTTTGGCCAAAGCATGCAAGGCAATTGAAATGCTCCAGCCAACAATAGAAACAGCCATGCCCAATCTCGTCCCTATGGCGTCCATCATTTTACCAGTAACCGTTTGCCCGATTGCATAAGCAACCATGAAAAATGTAGTGATAAAAGCGAGTGCATTTTTGTTATTAGCATCGGCAATGCCAAACTCTTTGTAGATGTAAGGCCACATGATATTGATAGCACTCCTGTCAATGTAATTAATGACAGTTGAGAGTCCTATCAACCCAATGATCCACCAACGTAAACCTTTTACTTTCATCTCGTTTTTTGAACTGCTGTTCAGTGTGCCAAATATTGACAGGCGTGTTATTTGACCTGTGTTTTAAAAAATTCAAGCATCTTCTCATTCAATTCTTTGGACACCGATTTATAGTTCTTATCATCCACCACATTCACTGTTTCATCAGGGTCTTTTTGATAGTCGTACAACTCGGTTCCTACTACCAGATTTTGTTTGAATGGCTGTGTACTTCTAAAGTCATCGCCCATCCAAATGGTGTAACGGTAGCGGTCGGTTCTTATGGAATAACCCATGTTTTTTGCATTGCTGAAACCGTGCTTTTTAGCATCTTCTTTTTCACCCACTCTTGGGTATTGACTAACTGCAAATGCTTTCACTGTGGCAGAGGAACTCTTCATTAAAGGCAACAATGATTTGCCATCTAACGTAGCAGGAACGGGTACTCCAGTCAATTCGCATAATGTTGGGAAGATGTCCACAAACTCTGTTGTCGAACTACTCTTTGAAGGTTTTAAACCCGGAAAAGAAATAATCAAAGGGGTATGAGTAGCCTGCTCAAAATTGGTATGCTTGCACCACAAATTGTGGTCGCCTAAATGCCAGCCGTGGTCGCCCCAAAGTACAATGATGGTGTTCTTGGTTAAGCCCAATGAGTCAAGTCTTTTAAGCAACATGCCTACTAATGCGTCGGCATAAGAGATCGCGGCATAATAGCCATGAATCAATTCCTTTTGCTTGTCAACGGGAAGTGTTATTCCATACGCCTTTTGATCTGTAAAAGACAGCAGAGGTGGAATGTCTGTGTACTTCCTCATTTCACCTGCATCATGATAAGCAAGTGCTACCCCGTTCTTTGACATTTCCTGAAAGGTTGCCAACGGCATATCTTCCCGCTTGTACAAGTCCCAGTATTTTTTTGGCGAAACAAAAGGCAGGTGTGGCTTATGAATGCCTACAGCAAAAAAGAAAGGTTGTGTTGACTTGCTTAGTTCTACAAGCAAGTCAAGGGATTTGTAAACATTGGCTCCATCTTCGTAAGCATTGTCTGCCACTTCAATTCCTTCGGTTGTTGGTTTTATATTTTCATCGGCAAATGCTCTTGCTTCTTTCTTATTCAAACCTTTTGCCTCTGCAACTTTCAACAAACTGTCCGCCGTCCTTTTGGTTGCAGGAGATTGATATTGACCCATCGCCGGTTTGCCGGTTTTCTTGTCATAATATTCATCCGCAGATTTATAGTAAGGCACACTCCACGAAGGCGCATCCAATTCCTTGTCAACATCTCTTGGGTCATACACTTTACCAATGCCTTGTGTGGAATAGCCTTGCGTAATCAGGTATTGCGGCAGGCTTAAAAGATCGGGAGTTACCTCTCTCATCTTTGTTTTCAAGTCCCAGACTTTGGTATAGTCGGGTCTTTTGCCGGTCATTAAACTTGCACGGGTTGGGCCACAAACTGCCTGTTGGCAATAGTTGCTCATGAAGATGGTTCCCATTTTTGCAAGGCGGTCTATGTTGGGCGTCTTAATCATTTTGTTGCCATAGCATCCTAAAATGGGTTTTAAATCATCGATTGCTATGAACAGGATGTTGGGCTTTGTTTCCTTTTGTGCAAACGCAGGCATTACGGTTGCGAGGCCAACTACAACAACTATTGATTTCAAAATTTTCATACGCTCTTTCATCTTTCTTTTTTTTTCGGAAATGGCTTTGTGGTTTGGTTTCTACCTGGTTAGCTTCAATGATAATTTTTTAAAACATTGCCTTCTTGTTATGACAAATGCTTTATTGTTTGATAAACTTTATGGTTTCATTTTCATCCGATTGAATCAGGTATAAACCACTCGTAAAGCTGGAAACATCTATGGTTTGATTGCCACTAATTTTTGTTGCCAGTACTTTTATTCCTGCGGTATTAAAGATGTTGATGACAGTGGTATTTCCGGCATTTAAAACGTCCAGCACGTCTTTTACCAAATTGCTTTTCAGTGATAAATTATTTTTACCAAAAACTATTAAACGGGTAGCACTATACAAGACTTTACCTGATACATCAACCTGTTTAATCCGGTAATAATTTTGTCCAAAAGAAGGCTCGTTGTGTTGGAATGTGTAACTGCCTGAAAGGCCTGTTATAACATTTGCTTCTACTTGTCCGATGGTTTGAAAATTTGTTCCATTTTGCGAATGCTCAATAAAAAATATTGACCCTGAATTTGCGGTATTTGAAGACCATTTTAAGGACGTTATTTGGAGATATTTTTTTGCCTCAAAGCTGATAGATTCCAATGGCAGCGTTATAAGGCGGTCATTTAACTGTGCCATAAACAAACTGGGTATAGCAGCAATGTGCGTTCCCGTTGACTCCACTATTCCGAGTGGTTCGGTTACCAAATCACCAATACCAGTTACCCACCCAAGATAGCCTATGCACCAATTGGTATGATCTCCTTCAGGGTCTTGCAAAATCAGGCGATTACCTTCACAATTCCAGAACATGATTTGTGCACCGGCCCATCCGTGACCGGTGCCTGAATTGGTTCTGTTTTGCACCGCGAATGCACCATTGCCTACAATATTGTCAAACAAAATGCCTGTTGCCCAACGATGGTGTGGGCCTATATCGGCCTGCTGTTGTGTTGCCTGGCAGTTGTAAAATACATTGGGGCCGGCAGTTTGGCTTCCATTTACGTAATCGTGTCTGCCGTTTCTTGTAAAACAATTTTGCACCAGGCACCGTTGTCCGTCCAAATTAAATGAATAGCGTTCACCGCCGTTTAGGGTTGATTTGCCATCGAGGCATTTACAACTATCAACCGTTACCCAACTTGCATGAGAATCGGTATGAACTGCTGCGTGTCCGAAAAAATAAACCTCCAAATTACGGGCCCATGCATTTTTTATGTTTTCAAATTCAATGGCATCCCAACCATGATTGTTATCCGTTGCAGAAGCATAGTAAGAGGAAATCCACATGTTTTCAATGCCACAGTTTTCTATCCTGGAAGAAGTGAATTTGACTAGTTCACCTTTTGCATAAGTAGTGTCAATCAAGTCCATCACCGGCGCATCCAACGTAATTTGGTTGCCATTTACTGCAGTAACAATTCGTTCGTAATACACATCGTAAGCCGAAGGAGTCCAACCCCACTGCGTCATTGTCAACATGTCAATCCATAGTTGATTGGGTATGCGATGAAGAAACACCTGGTTACCTGGCTGAAAACTGTGTCCTGCAGCAACTGTTACTTGCTTTGTCCCAAAAGGAACATACACATCAGTAATCGCTTTTTTAGTGCCAGATACGGTTGAAGTACCAGCATTTCCTTTGAAATAAAACAAGGTATGTTGAGCAGGCTTTGTAGCTACGAAATGAGTACCCGAGGTATCAAAACCTTCACCTCTCAAAACGATTCCACTTGCACTGATGTGGATGGTATCGCTGATGTTGTAAACACCGCTTTTGAATAGTATAGCTCCTCTAAACCCGTTAGCATCCAACGGCATTGCTGATACAGAATCAATCACACTTTGCACATTGGCCAAATTATCGCCCACAACAGGATATACTGTTTTAACTACCGCAATAGTTGGTATTGGAGCTTCACTGTTCATGTATCCAACGCCGCTGAAATCCGGCACCACATTGCCTTTGCTGTCGGGGGTGTAAACTAATTTGCCGTTTGTGCCCACAGATACTAACGTGGATGTCTGTCCATAAATGAGTTGAAAGACAAGCATTGAACAAGTAAACAGTAGTGCTATTTTTTGTTTGCTATTCATGGTGATTGTTCTTAAAAAAGGGTTTACAACTATTCAAGCTTTACCCAGATTATTTGGCAGGTTCAGCTACTTTAGGTTCTTGTTTCTTGAAGAATTCCAGCATCTTGTTGTTCATATCCTTTGCTACGGTAGCATAGCTGCTTTCTTTCGCCACATTCACTTTCTCCAAAGGGTCTTTTACATAATCATACATTTCGATGGCGTAAACTTTTGACTCATCAAATGGTTGCTTGCTGGTGAAATCTCTCATCCAAAGTGTGTAACGATAGCGATCGTTTCTCATGCTATAACCCATCAGCTTGTTATCAGGATAACCCATCTTTTTCATGTCCTCTTTCCTCATCTTACGGGGATATTGACTCATAGCAAACTCCTTCACTTTAGCTTTATTGTTAGCCATAATTGGCTTCAAGCTTTTCCCTTCTAATTGAGCAGGAATAGGCACTCCGGCCAAATTGCACAATGTTGGGAAGATGTCTATATGCTCTGTAGGTGAGCTGGATTTTCCTGGCTTCATGCCTGGTGCAACAAAAATTAATGGTGACCGGGTAGCCTGTTCAAAATTGGTATGCTTGCCCCACATATCGTGGTCGCCTAAATGCCAGCCATGATCGCCCCACAACACAATAATGGTGTTATTTAAAGTGCCCAATGAATCTAGTGTATTTAATACAATACCCAACTGCGCATCTACATAAGAAACAGCCGCATAGTAACCTTGCACCAATTCTTTCTGTTTTTCTGGCTTTAAGCCAGCACGCAAATCTGATTTTGAAAAGGTGGTAAATTCAGGAATGTCGGAGTAGTTGCGAAGTTCCCCTGATGATTCATAAGCTATGAATACCTCGTTGGCGGCATGTTGTTGAAATGAGGCCAAAGGCATTTCTTCGCGGTTGTACATGTCCCAATATTTCTTTGGAGATACAAACGGAAGGTGGGGCTTGTGAAAACCTACCGCCATAAAGAAAGGTGTTTTTGCAGCAGATAACTTAATGATTTGCTTCTTTGCAATTAGGGCATTCACTCCATCTTCATAGGCATTGTCTGGTAAATCCAAACTTTCGACAGCAGGACCTCTTGTTCCTTCTACATTTTCACCATCATCTTCCTTCTTTTCTTTTTTATTCTTTTTACCTTTTTTGCCCGATTTCTCTGTACCATCAGCACTTTCCGCATCTGCATCTTTTTTTGCTTCATCCGCAGCACGTTGTTTCATAGCCTCTGATTGGTAATGCTTATAAACTGGCGCTCCTAAATTGTTGGCATAATCGCTTGGATCAGCAGTTAAGAATGGAATTGACCACGATTCTTTATCGCTCTTTTTATCAACACAACTTGGGTGGTAAATCTTACCAACACCCGAAGTTGTGTAACCCTGTGAAATAAAGTATTGAGGAATGGTTAAGATATCAGGATTCATGTCACGCATCTTGGTTTTCAAGTCCCAAACCTTGGTAACATCTGGCCTCATACCTGTCATAAGGCTTGCACGGGTTGGACCGCAAACCGCTTGCTGGCATTGGTTATTTAGAAACACTGTCCCCATCTTAGCCAGGCGGTCGATGTTTGGTGTCTTCACCAGCTTGTCACCATAACAACCCAATATTGGTTTCAGATCATCTATTGCAATAAACAGCACATTGGGCTTAGTAGATTTTTGCGCAGAAAGTTGTGCGACAAAGACTAAGAGTGAGCATATAAAGACCAGTCTTTTCATTTTCATTTTTTCAGGTTAAGGGGTTGATTTACCGCTTTGACGATATTCTATTTCTATTAGTTTAACAGCTTTTATTATTTATTCACCCCCAATTAGAAATGGATAGTTTGATATTGATTGTCCATTTTCAAACAAGGTGATGATGTATATCCCCGCACTCAAATTTTGAAGCGAAATGTTTGTTGAATTATTTGCTGGTCTTACTCGTTTTACTTCTTCACCCATTGGGTTTGTAACAACTATTTCGGTTTGTGGATGTACTGTTCCATTCAAATCCACAGTGAGATATTGTTGCGCCGGGTTTGGGTAAATATTTACAGAAATGCCTTTGCCAACACTCACCAAACGAACAGGTGAATACCGGAAGCTGCCATCTTTATCAACCATCTTCAGGCGATAATAATTATCGCCAACAACGGTGTTATTGTGTTGAAATGCATAGTTAACAGTGCCATTGTTAGTGCCTTTTGCAGCAACGCTTCCAACAGCCTGAAACCTTTCTCCATCACGGCTCCATTCAATTGTATAAGACTTAAAATCAAGCTCATTAGCTACTGTCCAATTGAGGTTTGCTGTTTTGTTTACCAATAAGGTTTTAAAGCTTAACAAATGAACAGATAGAACAATAACCGGTTTGCCAGCACCAACAAGGTTTGAATCCAAAGGGCTTGCAATAATGCTACCTGTGCCATTTAACTCTGTGCATCCAACATCGTATGTTGCACTTCTTGTAAAACCTTGTGCATCCAAACCAGCCAGCATAGTGCCATAGTTTACGGTATTTACCGCAGCATCCTGCACCAAAAAAGGCGGTGCTAGTATTCCATTTGTTAGGCTGCCAAAGGTCAAATTAGTGCTCGTAAAACCAGTAGAAGAAGCAAGACCCACACCGTCGGGTGCCTTGTAAATATTGCCTTCAGCAAAATAGGTCAGCAGTGTATTTGTGGGGGGAATGTACGCCGCCTGTCCTGTGTTCTTCATCCTTATTAAATTGTTTGCTACGACTATCCCCAATGGTTGGTAAGTGTTATTCCCATTGTCTGTAAAACCCAGTGAGATACCGGCACCGCCCTGGCAATTGACAATTGAGTTAAAAGCGATGATAGAACTGTCGCCGGGCCAATAAATATTCGTATGATTGGGGTCTGTCGTGTCGTTTACAGAATAAAAGCCGTTGTATAAAACAATCGGGCACCTTGTAGAGGTCAGACTATTTTTGTTTCCGTCTGTGCCTTCAATGTAATTATTATAAACCCTATGCCCTTTGTCAATAATCCTAATGCCATAGTCCTGCGATACCCCTGGCTTATTGATAATAGTAAAGTTGCCATAGACATCGCAATACCTGCCGTGCCGTAGCGTAAGGCCACCACTACAGTTCAAAAAAGTATTGTACCTATAGATGTTGAAACATGACTTGTTGGAAATGATCTCCGGGTCGGCTTGAATCATATTTTCAAATAGGTTGTACTCAATTACATTGTAGGCATAAGTCCTCGAAGTTTGACTTACCCCCACTCTTATGGATTCTCCACCATTGCCAGCCAGGTAGCTTCTTCCATTGAAATAGTTGGAGTCAATTAAATGATAGGTTGGTGTAGATTGATTCGGATAGGTTGGATTGTCATACCAAACCACAACTGTAGCACCACTATTTGATTTGTTGATAAAAGTGCAATGATCCAACCTGTTGTGTACTCCAAAAATAGATACCCATTTATTGTCAATATCTGTACCCGCAACCGTTCCAGATGAATCACTGTTGTAATTGTCAATGGTAATATTGGTCATTCGGCAGTAGCTGGCAAGAGTTCCGGCAGATGAATTTCTAAATTGTATGACATCATTTGTGCCCGGGGCATTGCCATTTGCAAATCTGAAACCATTGACTAATATACCCTTACCTGCAAATTGTAAGTAAGTTGTTCCGGTAAAAACAACACCATTAAAAGTTTCTGCTCTCAAAGTTATCCACGCAGAATTATTGGAGCCTTTGGTGTTGTTAATGCTAATCAAATCCCAGTTGTAGGTGCCATTTTGAACAACAACCTCATCACCAGGCATGGCGGCATTCATCCTGCTTTGCAGAGTTCCTTTGGTAGAAACGAAATAAGTAGTTGCATGTAAACTGCCCTGCAAGACAATCAACACGAGCATTACAAAACAGCATTTGAATACTTGCGTTTTCATGATTTAAATGCTGGGGTTGAAAAGATGAAATTGATAACTGCTTTACTTATTTTGCTGTTTGATTCCTTGTCAAACTTGCCATGCATACCTCCGGGTACAGTCATGAATTCGGTTTGAACACCGGCTTCCTCTAACTTTTTATGAAGACTTACTGATTGAGTGTAAGGCACAATGGGGTCGGCGTCGCCATGAACAATAAAAACGGGTGGGCTATTTTTATTTAGATAAGTAACAGGCGAAACTGAATTAATAAACGCCTGGTTTGTTGCATTTTTACCCAACCATTTTACAGCAGATTTGTACTTCGTAATGTTGGTAAATGAATCCATATCGGCAATTCCATACTTGTCTATGATGGCTGCAACTTTTACTTTTTCAACGCCTTTGCAATTGGTATCAAACAAATGATTGTTGCCCATTAACCCGGCGAGCAATGCCAAATGACCGCCTGCCGATCCGCCCATAATCACAATTTTATTTGGGTCAATATTCAGTTCTGTAGCGTTTTTGATAAGGTAAATCAAAGCGCATCTTATATCCTCAATTGCAGCAGGGGCTTCGGCTTCAGGTATCATTCTGTACTCAACATTTGCGACAGCAAAACCATTTTTAAAAAAATTAGAAAACCCACCACTCTGTGACTCTTTTGTTCCATGATTCCAACCGCCACCATGAATATTAATAATGGCAGGCGTTGGCTTTCCAGCCTTTGGCGGCAGGTATAAATCCAATTTCTGCTGCCAGTTGTTTCCACTGGTATAGACTACATCTATTTGTGAAGTATAGCCAACAAGAAGTACGGCAGCTTTAAACGTTTTTACGGTATCTTCTTTTTCCTGCGCTTTCAGAAAACTAAAAGAAATAAAAGACAGTAAAATAAGAATCATTTTCATTGTTATCTTTTTCATTTTCACGTATTTAAATTCATTTAGATTAGCCTTCCTTTATAGAAAAATCCGCAAACCGAATAGCTTCATTTCGCAAATCCATCGCTTTTTTGAGACTTCTGTATATGCCCCATTTTGGTCTGATAAAATGATTGTCTGGCCTAATGGTCATTATATTGCTACTGCTAAAAGAAAGAATTGTTTTCCCGGTTTTTACTTCCTTAATAATTATAGAATAAGTGCCTGAAGTGCCTACTGTCAACACTTCCGTAGCTTCTACCCAGGTGTTTTCAAAAAAGGATAAAGGAACAGCAGCCAGCAGATTCCTATTGTCATGTATCAACTCTAGTTTATTGACAATTCCTTTTCTTGTTGTTAAAGTAAATATTGGGTCTCCATCGCTGCCTCCAACTGCTTTTACCTGGTGAATGTGCGTAAAGGATGACGAAGGTTGAAAACCTGAGGGAAGTTTAAATTTCCATTTATAGGTTAGTCTTTCTCCTGTTGTTCCTTTCAAATTATCTGGTGATGATTCGTAGCTTTTAATTTCTGTACGTTGTCTGTCAAAGTTTATACAACGGTCATTGTCTGGAGTAACATGACTGTAAAATTCAAAAACATTTTCTTTAAGTACTTCATCCCACACCTGTGTAATGTGCGGGCCAAATGCCGGATGACTACTGCACTGATCAGGTGCCTCAACAGCAACATATCCGGGAGCGAATACACTATTGATTAACTCGTAGGTATTACTTTTCCCATCCGCCGAAAGTGTGACTTGTGCCTGTACCGCAAAAGGCACCAATAGACAAAGCCACAGAAAAATATTTCGAGGAACATTCAATTTTTGCTGTTTCACTTTCCTTTCATTTATTTGATTTTCTTTGAAATGAGACGATTAGGTCTTCCGATGTTGCCGGACTCCTGTTGAATAATTGAATGAAGAGGCTTACTTCAACTTTTATTGACCGCTGAAATAAGCCTCTTGACCATTTTTAATCTTTAATAAATGATTTGGTAGCGATTCTTTTGTTGCCGCTAAATATCTCTACAGAATATAATCCTGCATTCAGTTTAGACACTTCGAGTCCGTAAGTATTTGAGTTGGTTATTTGTTGCAAAACA